>JBCBHI010000388.1:0-5298 GCA_038525885.1 Bacteroidota bacterium | reverse complement strand
GGTAGTCCTCGGAGAGGACGGCAGACCTTGCAGCCAGCCACCTCCCGAGCATAGGTGGCTTATGTATGGTCTGCCGTCCTCTCCGAGGACTACCTTTTTTCTGTGGTTACTTTCCCCTGGATTAGCATCCAGGGTTACTATGTTTCGCTCCTTCCAGGAGCTGTCCCATTCAAGTCATTCCGAAGCGCAGCGAGGAACTTCGGTAGAATGAGTGAAGAGACCTTTTTTACGGTTCGCTTCGCCGTGAAGCCAGGGTTGTGCCACGAGTACAAAAGGTCTGCGCAACGTGGAATGGCTTTGGTCACCAAACTACATTCTTGTTATTCGGATACCTTACTGAACGGGTGCTTTGGTAAGCAGTCTTGACCGAGTTGTTTCGCTGCTGCTCAACATGACAAGGGAGGAGACTGTGGGGTAGCTCTCTAAAAAAGGGCACTACTCTGGCGAGCTTACCACTACCCCCAAAGGTCATCCTGAACGAATGTGAAGGACCTCGGTAGCTACCACGAACTCCCTAATTGCGAGCCATTTACTCTCCGTGATACGTTCCACGCCACTGAACCGTAAGCGCGAGTTCGTAAGCAGCCTTGACCGAGATGTTTCGCTATCGCTCAACATGACTATGGGGGTGGTTTGGGAGGCAGCTCCACAAAACGGGATACCACCTTGGCATGATGACTTGGCAGACGGCGATTACGGGTCGGACGGCTCTTGTGTTTCCTGCAAGAGCCGTCCGACCCGTTTTACCCAACGAGACTACACAACTGAGCCTGTAGGTCAGGTGTGCAAGGGGCCTGAGGCTAGGTACACCCAGCGTACATTTTGGACTATGCCAGGGGGGAATGGTACGGGCGGATGTAGGTCAAAAAGATAATCAGATCGGGCATTGAAGGGCGGAGGGCCCTGAGGGCTATTTGCGGCCGCATGGTCATGGCCGGAAAGCCGGGCATGGCGGTGCTTATTCATCTCAAATTATTCTAAGTAAAAACATGCTGAATGTGATTCGTGTGAAAACGTGCCTAGTGTTGGTGACGGTAGTAGCACTAGCTAGTTGTGAACCCCGCGACATAGGGGTGGTGACCGTAGAGGCCAACGGTACGCAAGCCGGAGAGGGTGATACCCTGCGGCTGCTGGTGACGACGGAACGGAGGCGCTCCTTGCGGGTAGAAGAAAATGTGGCCTACCGCATGAGCGGTCAGGCCCGGTATGGGCGAGACTATACGCTGCTGGACCGAAACGGGGAGGTGCTACCCCAGGAAGGGAATTTGCCCTGGCCTACGGCCACCTTTTCGGTGGGCATGCAGGTGGTGGTGCGGGACGACTTTATGCTGGAAGGGGATGAGGCTTTGATATTTGAGATCGTGGATATGAACCAGACGGAGGCGATGCTGCCCGCGGACCCCCGGTGGTCCTTTATGCTGGTGGATAATGAGGAATTTCTAGAGCCTGGCTTTGGGGTGGTGGGTTCGTTGACCTGGGATACGGGCAGTAACCGCCCCACAGAGGATGCGAATCTGGACCTGTGGGTAGGTGAGGTAAGGGACGATGATACCCGCCGGTGGGTGGACTATGGCGGCTTGCTTTATTCGTTTGAAACGGCCGGGATTCCGGCTACGGAGCCTGCGGGAACGTATGGCTGGCGGGTGTTCTACGAGCGGGCCAGCTTACAGTTTTTGGAAGAGGTGGAGTACTCCCTGGCGCTGACCTACCCCAACGGGCAACACGAGGTGGTGTCTGGGATATTTGAACGAGCCGAGGAGGGGAACTCCGAGGATGCTCTGGTGGCCACCTTTACCCCCAATTGACAAACCAAGCCGGAGACTGCCGGCACATCGCTTTACCTAAACTAATGTGCAAATGAAACGAATGGAACAAAGCCTGCGGCTATGGGGCTGTGCGCTGCTGCTGTGTGGGTGGGCAACACCGCCTGCCTGGAGTCAGCAGGTACACCGCCTGGTAGGAGCAGGCACGAATCCCCAGATGACTACCCTGCCGGACGGCTCGGTAGCGATAGCTCGGGTGTCGGCCCTACCTGCGGGCTATGCCCCGGCTGATGGAGATCCCACCCGGCGCAATGCGCCCACGGCTACCTTTCCGGTGTTTATGATCAGTACGGTGCGAGAGGGGGCCCTGGTATCGGAAACCCTGGTGGAGGCAGACCTGTCTCCGGTGCTGAAGGGTGGCCCCGGCCCAGGCTACATCCTGACTCCGCAGACGGACTATGGGAAGTATCTGCTAGGGCTGGGTACTACCCGGCAAACGTTGCCTGCTTTGCAAAAGTCCTATCCTGGCTTGTGGCAGGATGCGGAGCCCCGGCAGGAGTGGGGGCGGTTTGAACCACGGTACTTGCCGGGGCAACTCAACGTGGAGCAAGTGACGTGGACGGCTAGCCCGTATTTCAACCGATGGGCGCGTTCGGTAACCCGAAAAACGGTCTCTTTGGAACCCGGGGCTTTCACCGGAAAGCCTTTTCGGACGGTGTACTATACTCCACAGGCGCAAGCCTACGGCGATCAGGTCACGGTGCTGATCAGTGAGAAGCGCAAGGGGCGGGAGAACAAAGGGAGCGTATGGCGTAACTATCGCTTGCTTACCTATTCACTGGATGGAGCTCTGGTGCATGAGGAGCCGGTGGACTTTGTTTACAACCGACAGATCCAACGGATAGACGGAGTAACGGATATTGCGACTGGGCAGGAGGTAGGCCCGGTGTGGTGGGCCAAGAAGGCGGTGGTAATAGGTGGGGGTGGCCATAGCGACCCGCTGCCAGAACGCAAGCAGCTACTGGCGGCTGGCCTGGATGGTACCCTGGCGCTGCGGTATGAGTTTCCGCTCGAGAGTACCCCGGGTGAATATACTTTGCTGAGTCCGTTGGACTTGTTCTGGCACCAGGGCCAGCTGTGGTACGTAGGAGTAGGGAAGGTAGCGGAGGCCCGGGCCTTTATGGTGGTAAAGGCCGGACCCGAGACCACAGAAATGAACTCGGTACTGGCTACGGAGCTGCCTAACTATGTAAACCCGGTAGGGAGCCTGAAGGCGGTAGGGGAGGAGGGACTGCCCGGGTGGCAGGTGTACCACCGGAAATTGTTGCCGGACGGTACGATCGTGCTCATGGGCTCCTTGTTCAAAGAAGAGCAGGTGCAAAGTCCCGGTTCGAGCCTAACTACGACTACCCGAAGCCATTTGGGGTATTTGGTGGTGCACCTGTCGGCGGAGGGAGATCTGCTGCGGCAGTACAAGATGGACCGCGGATTTGTGCCTCGCCCGGGTTGGGCCCCACAGGGCATGGAGTATCTGGGGCAGGAGGGTACCCGGCACTTGTTTTGTGTATGGGAACCCCTGAGTGACCCGGCCACTACCAGACCGGCTAGCGACCCCATACCCAACCCTGGCGGAGAACCCGCTCAGCTGCCTCACCAGCCCGAAAACCAGGCGGCCAGCCAGCCTTACCTGATGTTTTTTGATTCGGCGACCGGAGAAAGTGGAGCAGCCAGGGAATACAACAAACAACTCCGAAACTTTCAGGCGGTATACGCCGAGGGGCATTGGACGCTGACTCAGGGTGCCGAAAGGAACTGGCTGCTGATGCTAGGACAGGTGCCCAAACCCGGCTCTGAGGTGGCCCGGGAATGGGCGGTGTTCACTCTTCCCATAAACCCATAAGATTCTGACCATGTACAAGGAAAAGGCGGTTGGCGTAGAGTCAACCGCTTTTTTTGTTTCAAGCTGCGGTAGTGGCTAGTGCACCGGGACCAAGCCGAAAACCTGGGGACTACCCCTCAAAGAAGCCTGCCCTTGTTGTGGTTGGGCATTCCCATGTTTAAGCACTGTAAGTGCGTCACCGGATCGCCGGCCGCCAACAAGAAGTTGTCGGTGGCGGGCTTAGGCCCTTAAACACCGAAAGTCGGACCTCGACAACGGCGGGGGTTCCCATAAATCTTGCTTGATCCGTGCACCGCACGTTTGCCTAGAGCCAGAACCCTGGGTTTCGGGCGCTTTCCTGCCGGATGAGGTTTTGGAAGGTTTCGAGTTCTCGTTCCAGCGCTTCGGTATCCTCATGAATTTCCTTGATGAGCTCAATGACTTGTGGCAGCATGAGCACCCTTTCGGTTACCCCCACGGTATCTATTTTGCTTTGCAAGCTCTGGTAGGTTTGTGCCCACCGCAGGCTCTTGTCGCTGCGCGATTCTTGGTTGACTTTTTCTATGGGGCTGTGCTCTGGGCTCTCCGCTCCTTTTCTCATGGGGCCCATGCCAGTTAGAAGCCAGTCCTGATTCAGATCGGGCCATACCTGTAGGAGCCGCAGCAGAGAGTCTATCTGTGGGATGGACTGCTTTTCGCCTACCCACTGGTACCAGTTGGAGCGGGATATTCCGGTGATCTGCGCGGCGCGGTTGGGGGTGATTTTCATATCGGCCAACCAAGCGCTGAGCCGTTCGCCTATGGTGGGGAGCGGGGCGTTTACTTCTTCTGAATTTGGTATTGCCATGATAAAAATAGTGAGGTGATTTCCTGTAACTGCGCCAAGGCATAGTGGTGGTCATGGAGCGCTTCGCCTACTAAGTCCACGGCCTTGCGGGTGCGCTTGGCAATAGCGGCGTGCGTGGCAGTAGGTGGTACATTTTCCAGGCTGCGAATGCCGTGGAGTATCTGCTGATGCCTGGCCTCGGGTTGGATACGAACGGGGACTGCCTGGGCAGGCGGCATTTCGCCTTTTCCGGTGAGCAACCACTGGAGGTCTAGCTGAGGAAAGGCTTGCTTGAGTTTGCTCAGAACATCGATGCTGAAATTGACCCCTTGGGCCATCCGGGCCAGGGTTTGGTGGGCAATGCCTGCCCGCTCTGCCGCAGCCGATTGGGAGAGGCCTACGTGGGTATGGAATTCGTAGAATCGGCGGCCGATGTCGGCTAATTCGCTGGAATTTACCATGCTGAGTATACGATAGGTTAAGTGGAATAATGTGGGTTAAATGTACGAGTTAATGCCCAGGTAATGTGCATTTGACATACATTTTGAATTTTCTAAGGACGTATTTGAAATCGGCCGTGTGGGTCAAAAATATAATCCTACTCCACTTTGAAACCCAGATGGTACAGGGTGCTACTTGCTCTCACCAATTACGGACTAATGCTGTGATTGGATGTGGTAGAACCCGGCGTTCTCCGCCAGCAAGAGGGGGGAGTTGCCTTAGCCATTGATGCCCACTTATGAATGCTCATGCACCCAAAGAAAAACCCAAGTATCAGGTATTGCCTGAGATACAGGCCGTGCTTACGCAGTACAACATTCAGATTGACC
>JBCBHI010000387.1:0-5328 GCA_038525885.1 Bacteroidota bacterium | reverse complement strand
TTGAGCAAGCCTGACTCCTCGTCCTCCTTCTGGTATTTCACCTTACACAAAAACCACGTTCTCATAGCATTTCAATTTTTGGGACTGCAAAGGTAAAAATTCGTAGGTTGCCGCCCATATGATAGCCGACTCGGAATCCTCCAAAATTGTAATTCTTTGTTTACCCCATCTCAGTATTGCCTGCGGTCAGGAATGCACTGAGCTCGGCTACCCTCCCCTTTCCGTGGAGCCCCTGGGAGTGACAGTGCAGGGCACTCTGGCGGATGCCATGAAGCTGAACCTGCACTTGCGAACAGCCAATCGGATTCTGTGGCCCTTGGCACAGTTCAACTGCCATCATCCCGATCAACTATACAAGGGAGTTCGCAAAATCACCTGGGAGCGCTTGCTGCAGCCAGACGGTTACTTCTCTGTGCAGGGCTATGTGAAACACCCTACCATCAGAAATAGCCAGTTTGCGAGCGTAAAGGTGAAGGACGGCATTGTGGACCGGATGCGGGACAAAACGGGCCGGAGGCCGGATACGGGTCCCAACCGTGATCAGGCGGTGATCTATTATCGCTGGAAAGACAACACCTGCGAGATATTTCTGGACACCTCAGGCGAGACCCTTTCCAAGCATGGTTATCGCACCCACCCAGGCAAGGCTCCTTTGCAAGAGGCCCTGGCAGCGGCTATCCTCATTACCAGCCGATGGGATCCGCAAATGCCCTTGGTCAACCCCATGTGCGGTAGTGGTACGTTGGCCATAGAGGCCGCCCTTATGGCGATCGGAAAAGCACCCGGATTGATGCGCCACAACTTTGGGTTTATGCACGTGCAGTCTTATCAGGAGTCCGTCTGGAAGAAATTGGTACTGGAGGCTTCGCGCCAGGTCAACACCAAACAAGTACCCAAAATACTGGCCAGCGATATTCGTCGGCAGGCCATAAAAGAGGCCCGTGAAAACGCCCAGAAGGCAGGGGTAGACCACCTGATTGAGTTTGAGGTAACTGATTACCGGAAACAAGCCTTGCCTACTCCTCCGGGTATTCTGCTATACAACCCAGAATACGGGGAAAGACTGGGGCAGGACAAGGACCTGGAGCAACTATATGCATCACTTGGGGATTTTCTTAAGCAAGAGGCTTCCGGGTTTTGGGCCTACGTATTCACAGGCAACCTTGATTTGGCTAAGAAGATTGGCCTCCGGCCGAAACGAAAAACGCCTTTCCTGAATGCTAAAATTGAGTGCCGGCTGCTGGAATATGAGCTCTACGAGGGCTCACGTAGGAATAACAAGGAGTAAGCTAGCAACTAGCGGCCCTGAAACAGAGCCCCCTGTCATCATGCAAATACGAGTTCAAAGGATCCGCTAGAAAGTAATGACTGGCTCAGTTGGGCCAGGCTTTCGTACATCTTTTCAAACAAAAAATTGCCCATACTTATCCTTTTCACGCCCAATTGCTGTAGGGTGGCAAAGTTGGGCAAATCGGGCATGCACATCACGTTGATGGGCAGAGAGGTAGCCGCTACGGCAGCCTCTATATCAGCAGGTTGGGTAATGCACGGGATGAAAATCCCATCGGCCCCTGCTTCCTCGTATAGCCTAATACGCCGTTGGGTTTCGGGTGCCGCGTCTGCCAAGCGCAGTAAATACGTATCCGTACGGATGTTTAGAAAGGGCACTGCCCCCTGAGCGCTAAGTTGCTCTCGCACGCGCTCAATGGTTTTGGCAAAAGTCGAAGCCTCTAGGAGCTCCCGCTGGGCACTCACCACACTATCTTCCAGATTGATGCCCACTACCCCTAACTCCGCCAATCGCAAAATATGTTCCGCAATCTCATCCGGGTCTCTACTGTACCCTCCTTCTATATCTACCGATAGCGGTAAGGTACTGCTATTGGTAATTTGCCGTACCCGTTCTTCTAGCTGCTCAAAAGGAAAGGCCTCCCCATCGGCATAACCCATAGAGGCAGCCACCGCGGCACTGGAAGTACCCATGGCCTGGAAGGGCAACTTCTGGACAGCTTGGGCACTGGGCACATCCCAAATATTGGCTAGTACTAGAGGCGATTCTTGTTGGTGTAAAGCGTGAAAGGTCATAGTGATACCGTCTTTTCTTCAAAAGACCGATATCGTGTGGGGCTACACAACCGAAAACTTAACGACCATATTTTATCTCTTGCAAAAGAGAGCCGACAGGAAGTGAGAAGGAGTATTGAGTGCAAGAAATATCCTAGCTACAAGTTGGGATGACGATTGAGTAGCTCTGTGATCAGTTTTTGGCTAGCTCCGGTATTATTCGACACGTAGGTGCGGATGTCCTTTTTTGCCATTTCCGAAATAGGTTGGCGTACGTGTTCGCGTAAAAGCTTGGTCAACTTGCCACGCGACCTGAAAACCTGGGCACCTCCCTGAGCATGCAATTCGCGGGCGGAAATCCGGTGTTTATACTCTGGCCCGAAGTAAATGGGCAAGCCATATACCGCAGGTATCCAAACCGGAGGTAAACGGAGGGGAACAAACCCACCCCCAACTACGGCTACAGATGCATACTGGAAGTAGGGCACAAAGGAGTCTCCGATGGGTTCGTCAATCCACATGATCCGGTGCCCTTCTCGGATAGCAGTCTTGTCCGAAAATAATAGTTCGGTATCGCTTTTGTCCTCGGTCCGCTTATCCAACCGGTCATAATCCATTTTCCGAGGAATAATCACCCACTTGACACGGGCAAATACTGGGTTTTGTGCCAGGCGTTCTACCATCCGCTCTTCCATACCGCCTGCTTGGTATACCAACACGGTGAGGCTTCCTTCTGTAAAATTGGAAAGCCTGGGCACCTCTGGGGCTTGCCCTACCAAAGCCACCAATTCATCCACCTCCGTATCGCCTACCACCGTACCATGGGACTCCTCCAGTTTTATCTTGGAAAAGAGGTGCTTGGCCGTATCCTGGTCTTCAATAAACACGTGGCTGGTTAGTGCCAGTTTTCGGCGGAGTTGTCCACGGCCCACTAAGGAGAGTAGAGCATCTCCTTTTTCCAGGCGCGTTCCTATTACATAGCTGGGTATTGCCCGCTCCTTGCATTCCTTCAACATATGCTCGGGTAGTTCAGGAAAAACCATCACTGCCATACTGGGCATCAGGATATCCAACCAATCTTCGGCATTCCCCCGGGTGTCTAAGGGTAAAAAATGATGCTCATCCTCCTCGTCCCAATCTTCGGGTACTTCCTGGTAACTAATTAGAAGCTGTGCTCTAGAATACGGCTGTTGCAGGTTCTGAAGCAACAGGGAATATTGGGATTGTACTTCCATGGAAGGAATATGAACCCAGATGAGGGGTTTATCCGCTTCCCGGGCCTCTACCAGCCTTTCCCTCCACCCTTTCCTTGACTGCAGCCAACGCAAAACCTTTGGGGAAAACCAAGACGCGATACGCATCCATATGCCATACAGGAAAACTTCCATGGGGTAGATTGATACGGGTTAGGGAAGAGTAAAAATAGAAGGAAACCTTGAAATGCATACACCCTCATGAAATATCCTCAGGCCCATTACCTGCTAACTTCCTTCTTGGCAAAAAGTACGGACCCAGCATTTGTGGCTAGTAGCCCAGTGATAAAATAGCCTTTCTGAGTAAAATGAGGGATATAGAGGGCCTAGGGTAAACTCTGTGAAAACAGAGATTTCAACTCAAAGGTGGGAATGCGGACGGGCGTGGGCGTGAACCTTCCTTTCTGTTACACACCTCTTTGCTATATATAAGTCGCGCTAGCGACGGCATAATGTAGCCCCTGGATTCATCCAGAGGGTTATGATAATCAAGAAAACCGGTCGCGCTTTGTGAACCCAAGAGGGGAAAATTGCCTGAAAGAGCGACCCAATACCCAAAAGCTAGAACAAAGCCCCCACTAACTCAGGAAAGGGTGAACAAAAGGCTATTCACTAATTCCAATAAGCACAAGTTTTAGTCGGTACACGCCTTATCCTAAAGCTATCCTCCCAGCTCATCATCGCATTTTCGTAGGTATCGAAATTGGCAATACAATTGCCTGGAGAAGGTGACGACCGCATTTAGAAATGCGGACGAGCGGGTTTTGTGAGCAGCTTATTGGTGCCACTCTTGCTTCGCTAAAACATCGGAATCCCAAACAACAACAAGGGCAAGTTGAATTTCACCAAGGGCTATTGGGTTAGCAGGCACTACCAAGTTCCTTCGCTGTCGCTCAGGATGACCCTTGGATTTGGGTAGTTTTCCGCTGATCTAGCCACCAATTCCAGTCGCGGTAGTAACGACAGAATGTAGTCCCGGGATTCATCCGGGGGCTACGATAAACAAGAAAAACGGTCACGCTTTGTGAACCCAAGAGGGAAAAATTGTCCCCGAAAACCATTGCTATAATCCTAAAGTGGTGACACCCACCGAAAATCACTAGTTTATCCGCTCAAGTACAAGACTACACTCACATGAAAACCACTTTCTACGTATGGCTGCTCGTACTGGGTATGGCCACAAGTTGCTCTCAGGCAAACATTGAGAATCCTTATACCCTTTCCCCTGACAAGGCCCTGAAAATAGACTTCATGCTGGACGATCAAGGGCATCTGTTGTATCAGGTTACTCGTGATAAGCAAACCGTTATCGAGCCCTCTTCTATTTCCTTTGTGGTCCAAAACCAAGCAGACTGGAGCGGAGGCCTGGAATTTGAAACCTTCAGTGAAGGGAATGCTTCCGGTCAGTGGGAAACGGTATGGGGTGAGGACCGGATCATTGAGGAGAACTACGGCCACCTAACCGTGGAGGTATATGAGAAGGAAGCCCCTCACCGGTCTATCACATTAGAAACCAGAGTATTTAATGACGGGGTAGCCTTCCGCTACACGTTTGGGCAAGGCTGGGGTGAAAACATCGTCATCATGGACGAGCGCACGCAGTTCAAACTCACGGGAGACCATACGGCGTGGTGGATTCCGGCGGATTTTGACACTTATGAGTTTTTGTACAACGAAACCAAGGTAAGTGAGATTGATATAGCCAATGCCCCCAATTTTGACTTGAACTCCACCACCTTGGGGGACAAAAACGGGGTCAACACCCCAGTGACGATGAAAACCGAGGAAGGTTTGTACCTTAGTTTTCATGAGGCCAACCTGACCAACTACTCAGGTATGACGCTACGGGTAGAGGATGACAAGCGCACCCTAACCTCCTCACTAGTGCCTGCGGCGGATGGTACCAAAGCCACCGTACCCGCCTCCTTTACTGCGCCCTGGCGTACTATCCAGATTGCTGAATCTCCAGCCGGGCTGATGGAGAGTCACCTGATCATGAACTTGAATGAGG
>JBCBHI010000386.1:0-5329 GCA_038525885.1 Bacteroidota bacterium | reverse complement strand
TTTTTTGATCCGGCTAAGAGACTGAGGCTGAATATCTAAATAGCTGGCAATGTACTTCTGTGGGATCCGTTGAATCACCTTTGGACGGTTGCGCATGAGGTCCAGGTACCGTTCGGTAGCCGAAAGATGTGTGAGGGATTCGGTACGCTTTCGGATGCCAATAAAGGCATTTTCGGCCATCAGCCGACCAAACTTCTCGAACTTGGGGACCTGTTGATACAATTGATGTAATGATTCCTTAGACAACCTGGCGGCCTGGGTCTTTTCTACCGCTTGGATGGTTTGCAAGGAAGGAGTCCCAAACAAAAAACTATCATAGTCGCTATACCATGCGCCTTCGAAAAAGAACTGACCCGATTTCTCTTCCCCATCTACCAAATGAAAATAGCGGATACTCCCTTCTAAAATCAAATAGGCCCATTGGCAAACTTGCCCTATCGCATGCACCACTTCCTTCTTCCCATAGTTCCGAATCTCTAGTAAGCCATAGAAGTAATCGAATTCCTCCTCCGTCAAATCGATGTACTTGGCTATGTTCTCCTTTACCAACTGCCTTTTGAGCATATCTCATCTTGCCTGGTGACTACCTGTTTTCCAGTTCCAAGATACCCATTCGCAATTTAGGGTGGAAGGTATGCGGCAATTCATCCCCCTCACACTTCACACTCACACTGCCCCATTGCCCCTTCATCTAGGGTAATTCAGCAGCTCATTCAGGCTGGTTTGTAGCACCTCACCCATGTTTTGGCAGCGGTCAAAAGCATGGGACTGGTAGAACTTACCCAGCTCCGCCTTCAGGGTTTCTACATTCTCCTGTGGGGCAATCCGGTCACGCTTCATTACCCACAGCAGATCACTAAGCACCTCCTTGCTCACCCGTGCCCGGCGGTTAATGTTTACCCGCTCCTCCGTCTGGTACTGCTTCAGCGTGGCGGGGGTCATTAACTCAATACCCATCTGGATGATGGGGTTGTTGTTCTTGAAATAGTGCGGCATATACACATTTCGCCGGCCCTCGTAGCACTGCTGATCAAAGTCGATGGCGCGGATGCGGTAATGGTTCTCCTCAAAGTCTGGCGTGATGTCAATCACGTAATTGCTGCTGTGCATATCGCCCAGCAAGCGCACAAAACAGCGCTCGTTGAACTTCACAAACTCCTTCGCAATCCGGATGCGGTTGATGTCATTCGTATCCAGATACTCCTCCATGAAGCGGTACCCAGGCACCCCCGCAATGTGCTGCTCTATCAGCGTTTGGCCGTGCACCAGGTAGTCCACATTGTTAGGCGAAAGCAGGTTTTCCAGCTCCAGGCCGTAGATCCGCGAAGCATCCGCATGCTTCACGTAGAAGTAGTCGAAGTTGTCATTGATCTTGTTGATCACCCGGACCCGAAAAGGAAGCGTATTGCCGTACTCGCATAAGTCTACCCGATCAATAGCCAGGTGCGTCAGGATGGACAGATCGCCATTGGCGTACATCATGGCGTAGATCTTCTTCAGGCTCTCGTGGATGCTGTCCATCTCCCCTTGCGGATAGAAGACCGTTTTCCACAGCGTGTCCTCATCCTTGGCATCATAAAGCGGGATGGCGTTATCGTACCGCATCAGGTCTGCATAGTGAATGGGAATAGTGCTGCGCCGCGCATACTTCTCCAGAAACTCCTCCAAGGGGGCCGTTACCGGAAAAATGGCTTTCTTTTTCTTGATCAGGGCCATGGGGTGAAGTTGGGGAAAAGAAGTGAGAAGGAGTGGTTAGAATACAGAAAACAGAATACAGAAGTCAGAAGCGAGAAGCGAGAAGGTAAAATTAGAATACAGAAAACAGAAGGGCTCGCCGAAATAGCTGCCATAAGGTTTAACAAATAATCTCCGCGTCCTCTGCGCAAACTCTGCCTCTCTGCGAGAACCTATAAAACGCAAACCATACAAGAATCTAGAATACAGAAGTCAGAATACAGTAGGGCTTGCCGAAATAACTGCCATAAGGTTTCTCAAATAATCTTGGCGTCCTCTGCGCAAACTCTGCCTCTCTGCGAGAACCCTAAAGCGCAACCCCCACATCCGTGCAAGCATTCACTCGTCACAAACTCCATCCACAAGCCAGCACCCCTACCTACAAATTGCAACCTTTCAAAGCCGGGCCTATCTATTAGGGCATGAAAACTCGGCTAACACTCCTTTTCGCCCTCCTCATTTTTTCTGCCTGGGGGCAAACCTCTCTGCATGCTATTGACCTGATACCCGGCGAGCACGCCATAGGTTATCGGCATTTTGTGGCCTATGATAGTACCCGGAGCTACCAGCGCGTGAATGACTGGACTAACGAAACAGGGCCCCGGCCTATACTCGTAAGTATGTGGTACCCCGCTCCCGAAACGACGGGCACGCCTATGCTCGTGAATGACTACTTCCGCATCTTGGCTGATGAAGAAGAGTGGGAGCATCTACCCGACGAGCATTTCCTCAATTGGTTTTACTACCCCAATACCCCTGCCAACCAAGCACACCTGCTGGAAAGGGCCCAGGCCGTCCTTGGAGCTGAACAATTGACTGGGGAATACCCCGTGGTGGTGTATGCCCCTAGCTTTCGGGCATCCTCTATTGAGAACTTTGCGCTGTGCGAAATGCTAGCCAGCCACGGATATATAGTACTGTCCAGCCCCAGCCGTGGCACCCTCACCAAGCTTTTTGAAGGGGGCACCGTAAAGGACGCCACTACCCAGGCACACGATATTCAGTTCCTACTCTCCAAAGTGAAAGCCTATACGGGCCAGCAAGCTCCCCGCATAGCCACCATGGGTTTTAGCTTTGGGGGCCTGGCTCAGGTACTGGCCCAAAGTCAAAACCAAGCGATAGAAGCCATGGTGAGCCTGGACGGCTCCATCCAATACCAGTACTACAAGGCGGAAGCTAGTCCCTTCTTTAACGTGCAGGCCTTCGATATCCCCTTTCTGCACTTGTCTCAAAAGGAAATACCCATGGAGGTGATGTTGGCCGATGGCCTGGACACCACTCTTAACCACCAGTTCTCTTTCTATGACCAACTGACCCAAGCTCAGGCTTATCATTTCCAATGCCTGGACCTCTCGCATAGCTATTTCAGCACCCTGGGGGTGCTCTTCCAAACGCGGGACGCCAGGCAAGACCGACCCGATGCAGCCATTATGGCTTCCTACCGGACGGTATGCGAATACAGCCTGCAATTTCTGGAGGCGTACCTGAAGGAGGACGCGAAGGCACAAGCGTGGCTGACTAGGCCCCAGCCAAGGGTAGTGCTAGTGGGCCAGAAGGGGCCTGCGGATAGAAGGTTAGGCCTCCGGGAGTTCCACGAACGGGCCGCCGCCCAGCAGTACCAAGGCCTGGACCTCCTTTTCGAGGAAATGCAAAACCTACAGAGCGGATTCGTACTCCCCGAAGGAGGCTTAAACAGCCTGGGCCTGCAACTCACCTTTCGCCCTCAAAGCACTGAGGGTGGGCTTCGGGTGCTCGAATTTGCCACCCGGCTACATCCCTCTTCTGCTAACCTCTTTGACAGCCTCGCAGAAGCCTACCTGTTTGCGGGCAAGCGATCCCAGGCCCTCGGCGCATTCCGAAAATCATTGGCGCTGGATAGCGGCAACACCAACGCAGTCCAGCGCATCCGGGAGTTGACCGAATAGGCAAAGTCCTTATCGTTCAAGGTCAAACTCCTCACCATGGGAGCATGATTTCGCCCTTTTAAGTATCTTGTAAGACTCAGACAGGATACCCTTTGACAAGCCGTATGCATACCGAAAATAGGATCTCTACCACCCAAAATGCACTTGTGATTTTTGCCCCGGCACCGGAAGCAAACGAAACATTAGCGGAGCTCAGAGCCTCTTTTTGCGGAGTGGTACTAGATAACCCGGCCGAAGTCCCACCCCTGGGCAACTACGAGCAGGCATACGTATGTGGTGACCTTTCCAAGCTGGGTCCGGATCATCCTGCCGTGCACGTTATTGAGGAGTTGGCCATCCACGGGGAACACCTGGACCCTAATAAGACAAACCCCGTTACGCTAGGTCAGGTGCCCATATTGGTGCACGGCGTGGGCGTGTATTTCCGCAACCTATTCGGCACCGAAGACTATTTCGCTCAGGTACAAGCTCAGCACGAATTCCAAGAGCTGACCGAGTCTACCAAACAGTCCAAAGCCTTCCGAAAGGGCATCTATTTATCCAAAATAACCAAGGAGGCTACCGAGAACGAAGTGGAAATGCTGCGGTTCCAGCTATTACGGTGCTCTAGTAACCTTACCGGGCCAACGGACAACTTTCGGTCGGCAGATCATGCCATTATGAGTTCCCTCAATACCGCTGCCAAAGGGGTATTCGAACAGCCCACCGAGCTGAACCATGTGTTGGCCCAAGTGTACGAAAACCGCAAAAATGTAGGAGCCAAGGGCAAGGAGGTGAAAGCGAAAATCAAGGCGCACTCGGACAAAACCAAGGATATGCCCGCAGAGGGCCTCATTGCCTTTTGTACCTTCTATGGCCAGACCCAGTTTAGCCAATTGGAACCCTCTGCTACAGACCCCTACGACTGGTGCTACAAAAATACCAGCGGGCTAACTAAGCTCCACTTTAAGCGGAAAAAGGGCGTGGAAGTCCCTGCCCTGGTCCCTGAGTTTAGCGTAACCCTCTACCCTAATTCAGCCTTTATCATTCCCCTATCTACCAATCGCCTGTACACCCACGAGATCCGGCCTTCCAGATTGGAACAGCGCGCTACGTAGCCCATCCGCACGGGAATTTTGTCTACGTTCAGCATAGAAGGCCGGATCTCGTGGGTGTACAGGCGATTGGTAGATAGGGGAATGATAAACCCTGATTATGCAATAGGGGTGATGTTTGTTGCATAAATGGCTGATAGTAAGGATACTGTGTATGTTATGAGTAACACCCATTTGGTGGGCAACCTACCCGTAGAGTATTCGAATAAAGAAGTGACACCTTTTGGCGGGATGTCCTTGATGAAGCGGTTCTTGGATCAAATAGAGATCCATGATTTTCTCGAAACCCTGCCACTACCTCAGCCCGGTTCCAACCGAGGTTATGATCCCAAGCATATGATCGAAGCCTTTTGGCTGAGCATCTGGACGGGTGCATCCCGTTACATTCATTGTGACTGGTTACGGCAGGATACGGTGCTGCAATCCATCTTTGGCTGGGACCAGATGCCCTCACAGAGCACTTATAGTCGTTTTTTTAATAAGTTCTCCCAAGGTTTGAACACCGAGCTATTCCCTCAACTGCAGCATTGGTTGTTTGATCAGCTACAGGTGGGGGGACTCACCGTGGACTTTGAT
>JBCBHI010000385.1:0-5334 GCA_038525885.1 Bacteroidota bacterium | reverse complement strand
CAGGGCGCATGTGCCCGGAGGAGCCTCCGGGCACATGCGCCCTGCGAGAGAACCAAGGACTAGCAGGATCATCGTTCCCTTCAGCGTCAAAGGTCAGATGGCCCTCCGGCACTTGCAATTCATTCATAAGTAATAAGGGTTAGTCTTGTATAAGACCTGAGGATACACATATTTTTTCAGGGAAGCCAGAAGACTAAGGTTTTTGACAAAAAGCCGATCTGAAAACAGCTTTTTGGGGGAAATTACTGTACCTTTTCATTCTTACGAATCGAAAACCAACGGACCGATTATGAGTTCTAACAGCGGATACAACCTCTTTGACGAGGTGAATAAATTCGTAGACGAAGCCGCGCAATTCTTGCCAGAGGTTTCGCCTGGAATGATCGACCAAATCAAGAAGTGTAACAGCGTTTACACCTTCTCCTTCCCGGTTGAAATTGACGACCCAGTGCAGAAATACCATGTGCTGGACGCATTCCGGGTAGAACACAGCCATCACAAGCTCCCCACCAAAGGGGGTATTCGTTTTGCTCTCTCTGTAGACCTTGACGAAGTGAAGGGCCTGGCCGCACTTATGACTTACAAATGTGCCATTGTAAACGTCCCTTTTGGAGGCGCCAAAGGAGGCGTGCACATCAACAAGAAATTGTACAGCGAAGAGCAGCTAGAGAAAGCCACTCGACGGTATACCTTCGAGCTGATCAAAAAGAATTTCATCGGACCGGCCATTGATGTACCTGCGCCAGATTATGGCACAGGCGAAAAGGAAATGGCCTGGATGGTAGACACCTATCAGATGATGCGGCCCGACGAAATCAACGCCTATGGATGCGTAACTGGCAAACCTATTGTGCTGCATGGCATCCGGGGAAGGAAACAAGCCACGGGCATGGGGGTATATTACGGCCTACGGGAAGTCTGTAACGTAAAAGAAGACATGGACCGTCTCCATTTGCCCACCGGCCTGGCTGGCAAGCGGGTGATAGTGCAAGGCTTCGGAAACGTAGGGTATCACTCGGCCAAATTCATGCAAGAGCTAGGTGATAGCCAGATCATCGGCATCATAGAGTACAATGGCGCCATCTATAACACCAATGGCATCAACGTAGAAGCTGCCATGGCGTACTGGATGGAACATCGCGAGTTCAAAGGCTTCCCAGATGCCACCTTTGTGGAAGATGGTAATCTACTGATGGAAAAAGACTGTGACATCCTGATCCCAGCGGCCTTGGAGAATGCCATCACGGAGAACAATGCCGACCGCATACAAGCGAAAATAATCGGCGAAGCCGCCAACGGCCCTGTCACCAATGCAGCCGCCCACATTCTGCGAGAAAAAGGGACCATCGTAGTGCCCGATATGTTTCTCAATGCTGGTGGGGTAACCGTATCCTACTTTGAATGGCTCAAGAACCTATCCAGGGTATCCTTTGGCAAGCTAGAGCGCAAGTACGATGAGCAGGTACTAGATTCTACCTTGAAGATCATCGAGCAGAAAACAGGGAAACAACTCACTGCCGAGGAGAGAGACCTAATCAAAGGTCCGCAAGAACTGGATTTGGTAAACTCCGGTCTGGACGAAACCATGACCAAGGCGTACAATGAAATTTTGGAGGCTAGAAACACCAAAAACTTCGACAGTTTAAGAACGGCCGCCTTCTATGTGGCCATCGACAAAATAAGCCACAACTATACCACCCTGGGGGTATGGCCATAAATCGAATATCCCTCGAATCGATCGAGGGATTTTTTTTTGAATCTTTGCCCCTTAAACAGGCACAAACACGAAAAGCTCGCCAAATGGCGAGCTTTTTCATTCCAATACCGTGTACTACTTAGGCCTCAGCAGAAGCTTCTGCTACAGGCTCTACGTGTACGTAAGAACGATCTTTACGTCCTTTGCGGAAAACAACCGTTCCATCAACCAAGGCAAACAAAGTGTGGTCTTTACCAACACCTACATTTTTGCCAGGGTTGTGAGCGGTACCCCGCTGACGTACGATAATGTTCCCTGCTTTGGCAGTTTGACCGCCATAAATTTTTACACCGAGCCGTTTCGAGTGTGACTCGCGTCCGTTTTTCGAACTACCGACCGCTTTCTTGTGTGCCATGGTCTATTCTTAGTTTGAAATCCCTTCGATTTGAATCTTAGTGAATTGCTGGCGGTGGCCATTCTTCACCTTATATCCTTTACGACGTTTCTTCTTGAAGACGATCACTTTGTCGCCCTTTACATGGCCAAGAATTTTGGCCGATACCTTAGCGCCCGATACCGTAGGGGCACCTACTTCCACGTTACCATCGTTGTCGATGAGCAACACCTTGTCGAAATCCAGAGAAGCGCCTTCTTCACCTTCCATCTTAGGAGCGAAGATGATTTGGTCTTGCGTTACTTTGAACTGCTTTCCGGCAATATCTACGATTGCGTACATGAATGAAAATACGTTATGAACGTCACTTTTTCCAAAATGGAGGGCAAATATAGGAATTTACCGGGCAATTTCTAAGCCGTCGAAATGAAATCGTCATGTGGATAAGTTTTTTGTTTTTTTTCCACTTATCCACAGATAATCAGAAGATCATACGTGCAGAAAGGGTTAGGGTTTCACCTGGAATAACCCGCTGTAATACAATTAATTAGCCCAGTTTTCTTGGAGAATGAATTATGCACATTTGTGCTTTTGCATAATAAATGATCGTACTCGTTATTTGTATAGAGTGTTTCGGCAACGTTACGAAAGCGTTATCACTTGAGGTAAAATGCCACGGAAATCACCACGTCCGTTCATTGCATTTTTCCAAGCTGAAACACCACTCTGGCAAACAAAAGCATTAAGTATTATAATTATATAGGGAAGGCACTTCGGGTGCCTTTTCCCGGCTAAATAAGATTCTGCTAACATAACAAGATCGAAGGGAACCATGGACACCACGCTGCAAGTCACCGAGGAGCCGATACTGAAGGAGAACAAGAACCGGTTCGTGCTGTTTCCAATTCAGCACGACGATATCTGGAAATTTTACAAGAAGGCGGAAGCAAGTTTTTGGACCGCTGAGGAGATTGATTTGAGCGCCGATCTGAAAGATTGGGCGGAGTTGAATGACGGCGAGCGTCATTTTATTTCTCATGTGCTGGCATTTTTTGCAGCAAGTGACGGCATCGTAAACGAGAATCTGGCAGAGCACTTTGTAAACGAAGTGCAATACACTGAGGCTAAGTTTTTCTATGGTTTTCAAATTGCCATGGAAAACATCCACTCTGAGACCTACTCTTTATTAATAGATACCCTGGTAAAGGATAATGCCACCAAGGACAAGTTGTTCCGGGCTATCGATACCATGGAATGCGTGCGCAAAAAAGCGGATTGGGCCCTACGTTGGATCGACGAAGGAAGCTTCACCGAACGCCTGATTGCCTTTGCCGCTGTAGAAGGAATCTTCTTCTCAGGCAGTTTCTGCTCTATCTTCTGGTTGAAGAAGCGTGGACTGATGCCCGGCCTGACGTTCTCTAATGAATTAATATCTCGTGACGAAGGCTTGCACTGCGACTTCGCCACCCATCTACATAATAACCACGTAGTCAACAAGCTGCCGGTAGAGACCATCACCAAAATCATTGCCGACGCAGTTGACATTGAAAAAGAGTTTGTAACCGATGCATTGCCCGTGAAATTGATCGGGATGAATGCTGATTTGATGTGCCAATACATCGAGTTTGTTGCCGACCGTTTGCTCACAGAACTAGGTGCACCCAAGCTGTATAACTCCACAAATCCTTTTGATTTCATGGAGATGATCTCGCTACAAGGCAAAACCAACTTCTTTGAAAAGCGCGTAGGCGATTATCAGAAAGCTGGGGTAATGAATAATGGCGGTGCTGACGCTCCTAAGTTCTCCCTTGACGAAGATTTTTAATCCGGTACATCCGATCCAATCCCACCCATACAATGCTAGTACAAAAAAGAGACGGACGACGTGAGTCGGTGAAATTTGACAAAATCACCGCTCGGATAGAAAAATTATGCTACGGCTTGGACACTAACCATGTGAATCCTGTAGACGTAGCCCAAAAAGTAATTGAAGGCCTGTATGATGGAGTAACCACGCAGGATCTTGATAACCTGGCTTCAGAAATTTGTGCAACTATGGCGGTACACCACCCGGATTATGCAATCCTGGCGGCCCGTATTGCTATCTCTAACTTGCACAAAACTACTAGTGACTCCTTCGTCAACACTATGAAAAGGCTCTACACTTATGTAGATCCTAAGACTGGTGAAAATGCTCCCTTAGTTTCTAAGGAAGCGTACAAGGTGATGCGTGAAAACGCAGCCTTGCTAGACCGTACCATAGATTACTCTCGTGACTTCACCTACGACTTCTTCGGTTTCAAAACTCTGGAGCGCTCGTATTTAATGAAGTTGGATGGGAAGATTGTGGAGCGCCCTCAGCACATGCTGATGCGTGTATCCATTGGAATTCACATGGATGATGTGGAAGCTGCTATCGACACGTACCATATGCTGTCAGAGAAGTGGTTTACTCACGCCACTCCTACTCTGTTCAACGCAGGAACACCCAAGCCACAGATGTCATCTTGCTTCTTGCTGACTATGCAAGACGATAGCATCGATGGTATTTATGACACTCTGAAGCAAACGGCCAAGATTTCACAATCAGCCGGAGGTATAGGGCTGAGCATCCATAACGTGCGGGCTAAAGGTTCTTACATCCGGGGTACCAACGGTACTAGCAACGGTATCGTGCCTATGCTGCGGAACTTTGACATGACCGCACGGTACGTGGACCAAGGGGGTGGCAAGCGGAAAGGTAGCTTTGCCGTATACCTAGAGCCTTGGCACGACGATATTTTTGACTTCCTGGATCTGAAGAAAAACCACGGTAAAGAAGAGTTGCGCGCACGCGACCTGTTCTATGCCCTCTGGATTCCTGATTTGTTCATGAAGCGGGTAGAGGAGAATGGAGAATGGTCTTTGTTCTGCCCCAATGAAGCCCCTGGTCTTTCTGATGTATATGGTGATGAGTTTGAGCGGTTGTACGAAAAGTACGAGCGTGAAGGCAAAGCTCGCCGTACAGTGAAAGCCCAAGACCTGTGGTTTGAGGTATTGGAGTCACAGATTGAGACGGGAACTCCTTACATGCTGTATAAGGACGCTGCCAACAAGAAGTCTAACCAAAAGAACCTTGGTACCATCAAGTCTTCGAACTTGTGTACCGAGATCATCGAGTATACTGATAAGGACGAGGTTGCGGTTTGTAACCTAGCTTCTATTGCCCTGCCTAAGTACGTGATCAACGGTAAGTTTGACCACG
>JBCBHI010000384.1:0-5337 GCA_038525885.1 Bacteroidota bacterium | reverse complement strand
TTTTTCGGCTGGGACCGATGGATTGCAACTCGATTTAATTCGGATTGATACTACATCCAGTTATCGAGACCTAGCGGTGACCGGTATTACGAAACCCTTTGATAGCAGGTCCTTAGGCACCCAGGAGGTAATTCGGGCTACCGTTTTGAACTTGGGAGATGACCTAACGGAGGATTTTGACTTGCAGGTTTTGGTGACTTCCACTTCGGGTGCCACGGTTTTGGATACCACCTTGGTGATGTCGGGGCCTTGGGCCTCACTCACAGAACGAGAGACGCCGGATTTGCTGACTGATTTTTCGGAAAAAGGCAAGTACCATATTACCGCAAAACTTCTCAATGCCAATGACCAACAACAGGCTAATGATGAATATTCTACCTCGGTGTTGTCCTTCCTAAGGGTAGATGCTTACCCTTTCCAAGCCAACCTGGCTGCCGAACCCGGTGGGTTTTATGATGCTCTGGGAGAAGGATGGGAATGGAAAGCCAATGACACGCTATCTGGCTCTGAATATGGTTGGGGATCGGATGTACAAGGTCTGGGGCTGAGTGCCAGGGAATCCATATTGATTTTGCCAGAGTTTGTTTTCAATTCCCTAATCGGGGACCCTACCCTGTTCTTGACCTTGGATTTCAACCTGGGTGGTAATGACCAACTTCATCTGGAGCAATCTACCGATGGGGGTACTACATGGTCGCCAGTGCCCCCTTCTGCTACCATACAAAGCGGTTGGTATTCTACAGAAACTCCCTATTGGGAAGGGTCTTCCAATGGTCCTTTGACTGTATACAATCAACTTGACGGAGTGGTGAGTTCTTCTTCCTTGTATCAGTATCGTTTTCGGCTCATTACGGATGGTACCCAAGCGGGAGAAAGGGTTTGGATTAATGATTTGGAGGTAAGTCAGCTAGACCAATATAATTCGGCGGATTCTTTGAATCTCATCTATTTAAAGACCTACCGGAGTTCCAATCTTCAGCCATTAGAAACGGTAGAACTCTTCTTGACAAATACTGGTACCCTTGATCAGGACACCACTCGGGTAGACTTTTATCTGCAAGGGCAGTATACGGGTACGGAATACCTGTCTGGCCTAAAGGTTCTAGAAAGTGGCCGTGCGATCTTTTCTGGGTTTAATTATGATCAATTAGGAGTGGCTACCCTAGATTTTTATGCGGTAAATGATGTCGGAGACACCTTGGGGATATACGCTACCAAAGAATTGCTAGCCAGTACCATGCCGCTGCCGGTGTATCAGGATTTTACAGGGATTGAAGAGGTGAGTTTTGCAGAGGAGGCCACTCTTCCCGGTCAACCGGCTTGGGTGTATAGTCAAATTGAAGGGAGAGGGCGGATGCGAATTGTTCAGAATCCGTTTTTATCTGCTAGTCAAATTTGGGAAGGGGCTGCTGTATTGGATAACCCTGACGATCAATCTACGAATGCTCTCACTGTGTCAGTAGATGCTGCATCACTTACTGACCATGATAGCTTGTTCCTTTCTTTCTTCTGGACCGATATCAATGATGAGGAGGACCAAGAGGATGTTGTACTAGTGCGAGGGGCGGATACCGACCCTTGGCAAGAGCTGTATAATTGGGGAGCGAATGGAGGCAATGGGTATTCTTTTTTCTCCGGATATATTGATATAGCACAAACACTAAGAGATGCTGGGCAGTCCTTTAGTGCTACTACTCAAATTCGTTTCCAGCAGAAGGATAATTTTCCCGTGGCTACCGATGGATTGCAATTGGAATTGATTCGGATTGATACCATTACAATCCTCCGTGATGTAGCCCTTACCCGATTGTCCGTTACCGGGGATCCTTACACTTTCGGCTCTTTGGAGACCGTTTTCGCTGGGGTAGTGAACAAAGGAGAAGCGGTAACCGATAACCTTTCAATGCAATTCTCCGTGGTCTCTCCTAAAGGTGTGTCTTTGGTAGGTTCCTCTACGGGGCTATTAGGTCCTTGGGATAGTGGTGAAGCCAGGCTGGTATCTAATTTCACCACTGATTTTTCCGAGAAAGGCAAATACGTCGTTACGGCTGCCCTACGAGATGCCCAAGATGATTTGCCCGGCAATGATAGCAAAACGATTACGGTACTCTCCCTGCGCGAAGTTTCCACATATCCCTTCTTCACGTCATTCTCTACTGAGCCAGAAGGCTTCTATGATCGTACGGAAACGGGCTGGTCTTGGATGGAAGGGCAGGATACGGCCTCTTCTACGAATTACGGTTGGGCTTCTGATGCTCAGGGTCAAGGATTAGGGCCCCAGGAGTCTATTTTAAATTTTCCAACTTTCGATCTCACTACTCAACCTTCAGCCTCCACACTGGTTTTGGATGCGTCCTATGCTTTGTCAGGGACTGATCAGTTGTTTCTAGAGCATTCTATAGACGGGGGTAGTACTTGGTCGTCTACTATCTCCCCCTTGTTTGGCAACTCCGGTGATTACGTTATGCTCACCGTCCCTCTAGATAGCCTGGTAGGAAATGCAAGAGTGGACTTCCGTCTTCGCTTGACCACGGACGGAACCCAGGTAGGGGAAGGCGTATGGCTTCGGTCGGTCAGTGTAGGGGCTGGGGCTGACCTGCGAGGAGATATCCTCTTTAGTTTTGATAGCTGTTCTAGTACCTCTGCCGTAAGCACCAGCGGCCAAGTAACCGCCAACTTGGTGGGCAATCCCATCCGCGAAGCGGGGTACCTACAGCAGGGGATCACCCTCAGGGATACCGAAAGCTATGTTCATATCGACACCTCTGCTTCGGCGGTATATACGGATGGCATGATGGTCGCCTTGTGGTTAAATCCCTCTATCCTCAGCCAACGGCGTTGGATTGTGGGCCGCAACAAGGAGGGGCAAAACTCAGGCTGGCTGCTACGGATGCGGGAGGGCATTCCCGAACTGGCCTTGCCCGGGGTGTCTGGCCCCGGTATTTACAGTGCAGGTACTGCCTTAGCGGCTAGCACCTGGCAGCACGTAGCCTTCACTTTCTCGGAGGGTACGGTGATTGCCTACATCAACGGGGTAGAATCCCGAAGATATGAAGGGATCATGGGCTCAGTGAATGCCAATGCTTCCGCCCCGATTACCCTAGGCCGCTCCTTGGACGGACTGGGAAATAATTTGGCTTACCAAGGTAGCCTAGATGAACTACTGCTCAGTGGTATGGCGCTGAGTGCATCGGAAATCAGCGCCTTGGCCAATACTAGCCAAAATAGCGTTGCCTGCGGGGTGGACGAGTCTACCCTACAAGCCGCGTGGAACTTTGACGACTGCAACGCGAACCTCCTCGCCAATTCGGTGACTTCCAATATTGGAGGGTTACGATTCTCTGGGGCTACTACGGATACCGGCTACCACCAGCAAGCTTTACACTTTGACGGTGTCAATGACTATGCTCGCTTATATGATTCTACCTGGACGGTAGGTAGTGGTGATGCCGTGAGCTATAGTATGTGGGTGTATCCCACCAAGGCCAATGGGAACTTCGAAACCGTGGTATGCCGCCTAACGGGCGGTAACAGTTTTCTGCTGGCTCTGAAAGACTTGCGTCCTGCGGTGTTACTAGGTGGACTATCGCCTAACCAGTGGAACCTGGCCAATGCACCTTTGGCGCTGAACCAATGGAGCCAGATCACGGTAAGCTACGGAGCGGGTACCCTTACGCTGTATGTAAATGGGGTAGAGGCTTTGCAGCAAGACGGATTTACGGGCTCCCTCAACTTTGGTAGTGGCTACCACCAGTTGGGTTTGCGCTGGGACAACCAGCGGGCTTTCTCAGGGCGTATAGATGAGCTCAGAATCTTCAATAGTACCCTAACGGCCGAAATGGCAGCAGCTGAGTATACCCAGCTGGCGGCCGCCCCCGCGGCGTGCCCGGCTCCTACGCCTGTGGCCGTATATCCTTTCAACAGCTGTGACCCGTCCGTGGCCTTCGATTTGATTGGCAATTCCTTTGGCTCTCTGGTAGGGCCCACCAAGGCTACAGGGTATGAGCAGACGGGGATTCTGTTTGATGGCAATGACTACGTTACCCTAGGCCAGAGTAGTACGTTCAAACTCACGGGTGATCTCACGGTGAGTACCTGGGTGAATACCACGCAGAACTCCGGCACGGGAGTGCTCCTGATCAACAATCCCGATGGACCTAATTTCAGCTATAGCCTCAACCTGCGCAACGGTATACCCGAGCTTGCGCTGGGCAGTGGCATAGTGGGCAACTCGGTCTTCACTATGGGTACGGCGGTATCCGACGGGCAATGGCACCACATCGCCTTTACCTACGGCAATGGCCGGGTGGTAGCCTACCTGGATGGCGTACAGATACAGCAGTGGAGTGGTATCCAGGGCAACGTTTTGGCCAACCCTACCACCGAAGTATGGATGGGCGGCCGTGCTGGAAAACCTCGCTTTTTTACGGGCACCTTGGACTTACTCTTGTTGTATGATGCCGCTCTTACGCCCGCTCAGGTGGCAGATTTGGCTGCGCTGGCACAGAATAGCACGGACTGCCCTGCCGCGCGCCCTCTGGAAGAGGAGCGGAACCTAGTGGACGCTTCAACCGCATTTACGCTCTACCCCAACCCAACCACAGGCCAGGTACAGTTGCACCTAGGCGGGGTGTTGGACCAGGAAGCGCAGCTACAGGTAACCAACCTGCTAGGCCAAACGGTGTACACAGCTACCTTGGAGGCAGGGCTAGCCACGCATTCCTTCCACTTGGATTCCAATCTGGACGCTGGGATCTATTTGGTACACGTAGCGACTGCCCAGGGCCGTGTTACTCGCCGATTGGTAAAACAATAAGCACCCCGCTACTTCATGATACTTCCGCCCCGATAGCCCCGTGCTTTCGGGGCTTTTTTGTTCCTCCTTTACGGTGGGCAATGCTCCTGCGCGATAGCCTCTGGGTATAAATGTGCTAAGGCGGTAATATGATACTGTGACAATGGCAGCAAGCATAGGCTAATTCCTATGACGGGTTGGGGCTGTACCGTCCACTCCGTGGACTTCCTAGGGTAAGAGGCTCATAGGCCTAGCACTTACGTACTAGGTTACGTGTATTCAGTCCCCGCCGGGGACTCATGTTCCCGTGCTTCGTCGCTTATTCTGAATCTGAGTTCGGGTTAAAATTTGGGCGTGCCCCCATACCGTTTAGTTTAGAGAAGCTGGATCGCATTTCTGAATGCGATCCCATTTTTGATGGGCAATTGTATTGCCCTCTCTTGAATCAGAACCGCACCGGAGTGCCGGCCGTGTGACCTGCAAGCTGCAGTAGAGATGAGGGTAAGTCCCCTCGGTGGCGACTTTTCAGGAAGAGCCATCAA
>JBCBHI010000383.1:0-5354 GCA_038525885.1 Bacteroidota bacterium | reverse complement strand
GAAACAGCCCGGCAGAAAGTACAAATGGCAGAAGATGCCTGGAACAGCCAAGACCCGGAGAAGGTATCGCTGGCTTATTCGCCGGATACCGAATGGCGTAACCGCGATCAGTTCCTGAATGGACGGGAGGAGGTACGGGCGTTTTTGGTGGACAAATGGAAGAAGGAACAGGACTACAAGCTCAAAAAGGAGCTGTGGGCCTATCAGGATAACCGCATTGCCGTCCGATTTGAGTATGAGTATCATGATGCTAATGGACAGTGGTACCGTGCTTATGGCAACGAGAATTGGGAATTTGACGAAAACGGGCTGATGCAAAAGCGCTACGCCAGCATCAACGACCTCCCCATTCAGGAGGCCGATCGAAGACTTTGATACACACATGAATACCCAACAGAATCAACGATGAAACGAATTGCCATCAATGGACTAGGCCGCATCGGTAGAGCCACCTTGAAGATAATCACGGATACCCCAGAGCTAGAGGTAGTGGCCGTCAATGACATTGCCCCCCTGGAGAATATCGCCTACCTCCTGAAGCACGATAGTGTGCATGGCACCTTTGAGCATGAGGTGGGTACCGCAGAG
Organism: Bacteroidota bacterium; assembly: GCA_038525885.1. Lineage (GTDB taxonomy): Bacteria > Bacteroidota > Bacteroidia > Cytophagales > Cyclobacteriaceae > DMST01. Next base: position 4,766 of record JBCBHI010000383.1, on the reverse strand, counting down.
AATGCCCTGGTAGTTGCGGGGAAGTCGATTCCTTATTACGCGGAGCGTAATCCTGCAGACTTGCCCTGGAAGGAACTGGATGTAGATGTGGTGATTGAAAGCACGGGGTTCTTTACTAAGGAAGAGGACGCCCAGAAACACCTGGATGCCGGGGCCAAGGCGGTGGTGATTTCCGGACCTACGTCGAGCGGAGGACTGCCTACGGTGGTGCACGGAGTCAATACTGCCGATGGGCATACGGCCATTTTCTCCTGTGCTAGCTGTACTACCAACAACATTAGCCCCATCATCGAGATTTTGGGCCGCAGGGTAGGGGTGCGGAAGGCTATTATGACCACCATCCACGCTAACACGGCTTCCAATAAGATGGTGGATGCCCCCGCAGGCAAGGTGCGCATGGGCCGCTCGGGTCTCAACAACATGATCCCGACTACTACCGGAGCCGCTACGGCTACCACCAAGGCCCTACCGGAATACGCCGGGAAGTTTGATGGCATGGCGATTCGGGTACCCATTCCTGTAGGGTCTGCCTCGGATATCACGTTGGTGACGGCACGGCCTACTTCGGCGGAGGAGATCAACCAGATCTTGGCTGAGGAAGCGGAAACACCCCGCTACAAAGGGGTGCTCAAAGCCTCGAATGACCCCATTGTCTCGTCGGACATCATCAAAGATCCCCATGCCAGCATCGTAGACCTGGAAATGACCAAAGTAGTCGATGGTGACCTGGTGAAGGTGCTCGCTTGGTACGACAACGAGTGGGGCTTTGCTAATCAGATGATCCGCCAGGTTTTGGAGGAGGTGTTGTAAATGACCCGGTTACAAAATCCATCTTCGGTAGACTTGATTCCGCGTACGTTACACAAAACGAGGGGATGAGCCTTTCAGGGGTCCGACCGGTCTTTCACAACGCAGATACCGGTCGGACCCCTATCCCCGGGTGACGGCCGCTCCCCTAGTCATCAGCCCCGCCGTCTGCGAAGGTCGAACGTATAGGGGAATTCCTTATCGGCCGTTGGCTGCTCCATGGGTACATTCTTTATGTCCGACTTGTAGTCGGTATTGATGTAGCGGTAGCCTTGTGCGGGCTCGTTGGCTGCCGGAGGAGGGGTAGTAGGCCTTTCTTCCTTGGCGGCAGACTCGTTGGCCACCATAGGTTTCTCCTGCCGACGGATGTCTGTAGGCTTCTCGCGGCGGCGCCATACCTCTTCGGAGTCGTAGCCATAGCCGTACCCGTAGCTGCCCGTTTCACCTTGGGTGTGCCCAAAGTCGAAAAAGCGACTCTCCCGGCGCGACTCGGCGGCATAGGAATTGACGGGAAAATCATCATATCCGCGGCCGCCGGGGTGCGATACGTGGTAGGTGCAACCCCCAATCGACTTCTGGTTCCAGAGATCGTAGATGTCAAATACCAGGGGAGAATCTACGGGCAGGGTGGGGTGGAGGGCAGAGGGTGGTGCCCAGGCCTTGTAGCGGATACCCGCCACGTATTCCTCATGCCTACCCGTGGCCTGCAGTGGTATCCGCTGCTCATTGCAAAGAATGGCGTAGCGGTCGGGGTTCAGTCCGGTTACCTTTACTTCCAGACGCTCTACGGAGGAGTCTACAAAGCGGGCGGTGCCCGCGCTAGACATCTCCTCGCCCAGTACCTGCCAGGGCTCGATGCCCGTACGCAGGGTGAGGGTCATGCCTTTGTGCTGTATACGGCCTACCATGGGGAAACGGAACTCGAAGAAGGGTTCCAGCCATTCGGCATCGAAGTGGTAGCCGTCTGCCTGCAACTGCTCACAGATGTCCTGCAGGTCCTCCTTTACGTAGTGGTGCAGCATGTACTTATCGTGTAGCTCGGTGCCCCACCGTACCAGCTTGCGAGGGTAAGGCTTGTGCCAGAACCAAGCGGTGAGGGTACGGATGAGCAGGAGCTGAATGAGGCACATCCGCTCATCGGGTGGCATTTCGAAGGCTCTGAGTTCCAGTATGCCCAAACGGCCCGAGGAGCTATCCGGCGAGTATAACTTATCGATGCAGAACTCCGCCCGGTGGGTATTGCCCGTAATGTCTACCAGGAAGTTGCGTAGCAAGCGGTCCGTAACCCAGAAAGGAGGCGTACCGCCTTGCTGAATTTGTTCCAGGGCAATTTCCAGCTCATACAGGTGGTCCACCTTACCTTCGTCTATCCGGGGGGCTTGGCTGGTAGGGCCAATAAAGGCGGAGGAGAACAGGTAGGAAAGGCCCGGGTGGTTTTGCCAGAAGAGGATGAAACTCTTCAGTAGATCGGGTCGGCGTAGGATAGGACTCTCTGCGGGGGTGCTCCCTCCCAGGGTGATGTGGTGGCCGCCACCGCTGCCGATGTGCCGGCCATCCAGCATGAATTTCTCAGTGCCCAGCCCAGTTTGGGTAGCATTCTCGAACAGAATGCGGTAGTTGTCCATCACCTCCTGCCAGCTCTTAGCCGGGTGTACGTTGACCTCAATCACCCCAGGGTCGGGCGTCACTACCAGCTTCTCCACACGGTTGTCCCGAGGTGGGGCGTAGCCCTCAATGATGATTTCCAGGGATAGCCTTGCTGCAGCGGCTTCTACCATAGCCAGCAGTTCCAGGTAGTGCTCCATGTATTCCAGGGGCGGGAAGAACACGTACAAGCGCCCCTCGCGGGCCTCTACGGATAGCGCTTGCTTGATGGTATAGGTGCGGTACACCGGCTCGCTGGTGTCCTCCTTTTCCTTCTTCTTTTTCACTACGAAAAAGCCCTCTTCCTTCTCTTCCGCCTCTCCGTTGGTATACTCTTTCGGATACAGCCAGCCTTCAGGGGCCTTCTGTATCGTCTCTGCCGGGCTTTGCTGTTGCTGCTCTACCCGCTGATGAAAGTTGGGTAGCTCGCCTACTGCCTCGAAGGGGCTGCGCTCCACTTCTTGGGGCCGCTGGGCAGGCACCATGTAGGGCAGCGTATCCAACGGCATCCGCAGACCCATGGGCGAGTTGCCGGGGATGAGGTACATGTGCTGGTTGCGGAACTCCCAGGCGCAGCTAAGCCAGCTGTTCATGCTGAATTCGAACTTCAGGGGCAAGGCAAAGCCTACCGGGTTATTCAGCCCCTTGCGCAGCACGTTAGACAGGGTTTTGCGGTCCAGCGAATCGCTCATGTTTACCCGCATGGGGTCCACATTCACGGGTAGCTGGTTTTCCTTCCAGAGGTAATAATATACATCCTCGTAGGCAGGCTCTATGTTCTCCTGGGGCAGGCCCAGCTGGCTCACCACCTCCTTCATAAGGCCTTCGGCCTGCTTGAAGGTATAGCCCTTATCCGCATTGGGGTCACCGTACACCTCCGGTTTGCCCACCAGCGGCTCGCCGTCTTTGCGCCAGTATACCCCATACTGCCAGCGCGGCACGGGCTCGCCGGGGTACCACTTGCCTTGGCCTATGTGGAGTAGCGGGTTGTTTTGCCCCAGGTCCTTGCCCAGTTTTCTGGCCAGCTGAAAAGCCATGGTGCGCTTGTCCTCGCCGTCAGCATCCGTATTCCATTGCTCGCTTTCCATATCGCGGGTAGAAACAAAAGTGGGCTCTCCGCCCATCGTCAGCCGTACGTCACCCTCTTGCAGCTTTTGCTCTACGTACTCACCTAGAGCCAGCACCTTGTCCCACTGCGTGTCTGCGTAGGGCTTGGTGACCCGGGGGTCCTCGTGTATCCGGTACACCTTGTTGGAGTAGGAGAATTCTACCTCGGCTTTGCTAGTGAAACCCGTAATGGGCGAAGCACTCGAAGGATTGGGTGTACAGCATAGGGGTATGTGGCCCTCTCCGGCAAACAGGCCTGAGGTGGCGTCTAGGCCTACCCAACCGGCACCCGGCAAGTATACTTCGCACCAGGCGTGCAAGTCGGTAAAATCCTCTGGGGGACCCGCAGGGCCATCCACGGGTTCCTTGTCGGGGGCCAACTGTACCAGGTACCCAGAGGCAAAACGAGCGGCAATCCCCAAGTGCCGCATGGCTTGTACCAATAGCCAGGCAGAATCCCGGCAGGACCCAAGCGCGAGGCGCAGGGTTTGGTCGGGAGTTTGCACCCCAGGTTCCATCCGGATAGTGTACTCGATTTCTTTGTACAACTTCTGGTTTACGGCCACCAAAAAGTCAATGGTATCCTGATGAAAAAGCGGCTCTAGCTTTTTTACCCATCTTTCTAGCCGATCGCTGGAATCAGAGATTTTCAAATAAGGCTTCAATTCCTTTTTCAGCGGCTTTTCATAAGTGAAAGGATACTGAGTGGCGGATTCTTCCAAGAAAAAATCAAAGGGGTTGATCACCTTCATGTCCGCCACTACCTCTACGTCCACTTTGAACTCCCGTACCTGTTCTTGAAAAACCACCCGGGCCAGGTAATTGCCAAAGGGGTCCTGCTGCCAGTTGATGAAGTGGTTCTCGGGGGTAATCTTGATAGAATAGCTCAGTATTCCGGTGCGTGCATGTGGAGCAGGCCGCAAGCGGATGATTTGGGGCGACATGGTTACCGGACGATCGTAGGTGTATCCGGTGCTGTGCTTGATGGCGGCGTGAATGGACATGGTACTTGGAGGTAAGGATGATTTGGGGCTCCGTTCGGGACTGCTGGGGAAGGAACCAGACTCAATGGATATTCAGAATGTTTATGTTTCGCCTATAGGAATAAACTGTCACTGGAATGCGGACGCGTAACCCGGCGGGCGATCATGTTATTCTTTTGTTAAAAAATTGAATCTCAGACTTTAAGCCAAAGCGGCGTGCTTTGG
>JBCBHI010000382.1:0-5360 GCA_038525885.1 Bacteroidota bacterium | reverse complement strand
GTTGCAAAATTGTAATGTTAACCTCTTCCATCAACCCACAAGATGTAAACAAGTCGAAGAAGTACTCTTCGGTTAAAAAATATATCAACAAGCCCCTTTCTCAGGAAACCTTGCAAAAGCTGGATATCTGATAGGTTTGTTGCCCTTTTTTAAGAAGCCCTTGGTAATGTTGTTGCCAAGGGCTTTTTATATTGGAGCAGCTCCCTACTGCACGCACAACTTCTGGATCAAGCAGGGTTTCTGTGTACTCCTCGCCGTTGTCGGTGTTTTAGGGCGGCGAGCCCGTCACCGACAACCTACGCGGTCCGACTTGTTGGTGACGCGGGGCCGCCTATGTACCTTTCGGTACTCGAACATCGGAATCCCGAACGGCAACAAGGGTAAGCTTTGAAAGTAAATTAGTCCCAAGGTTTTCGGCTTGATCACAACTTCTTTCCATGAAAAGGATACATCTTATTTCCGGGCCCCGGAATATCTCCACTGCCCTGATGTATAGCTTTGCCCAACGACCGGATACGCGTGTGGTAGACGAACCGCTCTATGCGCATTACCTGGCTACCCACCCTGAGGTGGATCATCCGGGAAGGGAGGAAATACTACGTTCTATGTCCCAAGACTGGCGCGAGGTGGTGAACCAAGTTATTCTGGGAGCGTATGACCGGGAGGTGGTTTTCCTGAAGGGAATGGCCCATCACTTGGTGAACATGGAGTTGGATTGGCTCCCTCAGTTGACCAATCTGTTCTTGATTCGGGACCCGAAACAATTGATTGCCAGTTTTGCTCAAGTCATTGAGCAGCCTGTTCTGAGAGATATTGGCTTACAGGAGTCGTACCGGCTGTGGAGCCAGCTGGATGCGAACGGGCATCGCCCGGTAGTGTTGGACTCTAATGAGCTACTGAAGGATCCTGCGGCTATGCTGCCGCGGTTGTGTGAAGCCTTGGGTATCTCTGCTGATGACGCTATGCTGAGCTGGAAACCTGGCTCCAGACCTGAAGATGGAGTCTGGGCCAAGTATTGGTACCAAAATGTGCACGCTAGCACGGGCTTTAAAAAGCAAGAAACGAGCGATCGCTCCTTTCCAAAACATCTTAAACCTTTGTTGGACGAAGCAATGCCTTACTATGAGCATTTGTCCGCCAACGCACTGAAACTCTAAGTAGTATGCTACAGCAATACAACCCCAAGAACGAAAACCTGATAGTACATGTGGGTGGACACCTATTGCCCAGGTCAGAAGCCAAAGTATCTGTGTTTGATAGTGTGGTGCAAGGGGGAGATGCCGTTTGGGAAGGACTACGGCTTTATTCGGAAGGTGTTTTCTGTCTGGACCACCATTTGAACCGTTTGGTGGACTCTGCCCATGCGGTGGCTTTCACTGATATTCCTGATAAGGAAGAGGTGAAGCAGGCGATCTTTGATACGCTGAAGGCCAATGGTATGCGGGATGAAACGCATATGCGGCTTACGCTTACGCGTGGGGAAAAGGTTACTTCGGGTATGGACCCCCGGCTCAACCAAAAAGGTAGCTGTTTGATAGTGCTGGCAGAGTGGAAGCCTTTGGTGTATGACAATAGCCAAGGAATTAAGGTGGTGAGCTCAGCCATTCGGCGCAACGGACCTCAATTTTTGGATTCTAAGATTCATCACAACAACCTGCTGAATAATATTCTGGCTAAGGTACAAGCCAATGTGGCTGGGGTGGATGCGGCCATCATGCTGGACCAAAATGGTTTCATCAGTGAGTTGAATGATACGAACCTATTTGTGATCCAAGACGATCAGCTGCTGACTCCTCATGCTGATGCCTGCTTGCCGGGGATCACGCGGGGCTTGGTGATTGAGGTGGCGAGGGAATTGGGTATTTCGGTTGCCGAACGGAACATCTCCCTTACTGAGCTATACACCGCCGATGAGGTGTTTGCCACCGGAACTATGGGAGAATTGACTCCCATTGTGGAGGCGGATGGCCGGGCTATTCCTTCATTGGAAAGAGCCAATCTTTTGCCTCGGCTGAGAGCAGGGTACCGGGCCTTGCGGCCTAAGCTATGTACGCCATTGCCTTTCTAAAGGCATCGGATTGGGCCATCTCATGCAGGGAGTCCGGTGGGGCTTCGGTGATGCCTAGCCATTGATAGAACTTGTGGTAAACTGCGTTTAGAGTCAGCCCAACTTCGCGCATCTTGCTCAGAGATGTGGCCCCTGCACTCTTGCTGAGTTTTTCTGCACTGTCGCTTAGGATAAGGGGATGGTGCAGAAACTTGATGCCAGGTAAGTGTTGGTAGCCTAAGGCCTGGGCCAGCCAAAGCTGTGCTGCGGTGCTGTCCCATAGGTCTTTCCCTCGGACGATGTGGGTGGTAGCTGCCTCTTCGTCTTCCCAAGTGCTTACCAGTTGGTAGGCTGCCAGGTTATCCTTTCTCCAGATAACAAAGTCACCCTGCGTGTCTATCAAGTTGCTTGGTGTGGCACCTCCTTTGAAGTCCATGATCGAAACTTCTGCGTTGGCAGGCTCCAGCTTAGTGCGGACTGCAAAGGGCACCTCGTAGCTTGAGCGCATGGCTGCACGGCAAGTACCCGGATACTTCCCATCCGGGCTTAGGGCTAGAATTTGTTTGCGAGAACAACGACAGGCATAGCCGTGGCCTGCGGAAAGTAAAGATTCCAGGGCCTCTCGGTATCGGTCTTGTCGCAGCCCTTGGCTGTAGGTCCGGTGATGATCTTCCACGTTGGTAGGCCCGGAGTCCCACTCAATACCCAACCAGTGCAAAGTGCTGAAAATGTCTTCCAGGTATTCCGGGCGGGTACGCGTGGCATCCCCGTCATCTATCCGTAAGGCAACCTGGCCTTCGTGCAGTCTGGCTAGCAGATAGGTGAGTAGAAAATTGAAGGCGTTGCCTAGGTGTAGGTATCCGCTAGGCGTAGGGGCGATCCGGGTGCGAAAAGGAATAGCCATACAGCGAAGGTAATCCTCCGCTCAGTGATCATCAACTGCCCGGGTGCCGGGTGCCTACCACCAGAATGTCATCTGTTTGAGGTTGGTGGTTTTTCCAACTCCAAAAGGTGTCATCCAAGGCTTGCAATTGTCGAGGCATAGGTTCGGGGGCCAGTGTTAAAAGCTGATCTTTCAACCCCTTGACCATGATCTTCTTGTTGTCTGGCCCGCCAAATTGGTCGGCATAACCATCGGAGGCCAGGTACAGCATCTCTCCCGGGGCCCAGGGGATGTCGATGGTTTTGTATCCATCGAATTCAATTTCTCCCAGATAGCCAATGGGCTCAAAGTTTCCCTTGAACTCATGCAGCACGCCCCCAGAGACTTTATACAAGGGGCGTTTGGCGCCCGCAAACCTAAGCTCGTCGCGACCGTGGTGGTAACTGATGATCGCTACATCCATACCGTCAGTCCGTCGTAACCCATCGCTGTCCAGTTGCAAGGAGGTTACCACATGCTTGCGCAGCCGGTCCAGAATCTCGCCCGGGTCGAACACCCTATTCTCCTTCACTATCTGGTTCAAAGCCGTATTGCCAATCATGCTCATGAAAGCGCCGGGTACTCCATGCCCCGTACAGTCTGCTACGGCCATCACGCTGTACTCTTGTCGGTGAGCAAACCAGAGAAAATCCCCACTCACAATATCCTTGGGACGGTACAATACGAAGGCCTCAGGGAAGTAAGCACGAACGGTTTTATAGCTTGGGAATACTGCCTCCTGAATGCGGCGGGCATATTGTATGCTCTGGGTAATAGAGCGGTTTTTGGCAGCCACATCATCCAAAGCGGTCTTTAGCTCCTCACTCGTGTCTTCTAGTTTCCGGTTCTTTTGGTTGAGTTCAATGGTGCGCCGTTCTACCATGTCCTCTAGCAAACGGCGGGTTTTGTTGAGCCTATTTACCCGATACCGAACCGAAGTAGTGATGCCCATTACGATGAAAAGCGCAACTAAGATGAAAAACCAGGTAGTTTTCCAATACGGAGGGGTGATAACAAAGGAGTAGGTAAGGGGCTCCTCCTGGGGCATCCACACACCTGAGTGATTCGCGGCCAGTACCTGGAACTCATAGCTGCCTGGTGGTAAGCTGCTAAATACAGCACGGCCTTCAGCCAGGGGAGGGGACCAGGATTCTTGCTGTGGAAGGAGCCGGTGCCGATACCTTACTTTCTCAGGGAATTTTAAGTCTACCGCTGCAAAATTGAAGGTGATATGATTCTCCCTATGGTCTAGCCGCAGGTCGGTAGGTAAGCCAGACAAAGTGTCTAGTTCTTTGCTGTACTCGGTCCAGTCTGGTTGTTCGAAGAACAGTTCTATGCCTTTCACATACGCAAAAGGGGGATCCATTTTCAGGCGATCATACCGCGGATTGTAAATCATGTATCCATCCACAGTTCCGAACCAAATCTTCCCGTCCGAGGCCTCCATGTTGGCTCCCAGTTGTGTTTCCTGGCCTTTAAAGCCTTCATTCGGACCGTAGTGCTTTACTTCAGTCAGATTCCCGTCCTCATCAATTTCTAGGCGGTCCACTCCCTTTTCGGAGCCCAACCAATAGTGCCCATGGCTGTCCACAAACATCTGATAGAGTTGGATGGAGGTAAGGCCTTCGTCCTTGGTATAGGAGATGTACGCTTGCCCATCAAATCGGATTAAACCATAATTGAGCACCGCAAACCACAATACCCCTGAGGCATCTTCCTCAATGCTTATGGTATAGTAGGTGTGCAGGGGTTTTTGACGCGGTAAAAAATACTCGAACGATTCTGCCTCCGGGTCAAAGCGGAGTACGTGTTTGTCTGTGCTTATCAGAATGCTGCCATTTTGCAAAGCCACCATGCACTCTACCAACGAGGCTGGGGGAGCTAGATCTTCAGGTATTTGCCATTGGTTTAAGCGAGTGCCATCCCACTGAAAAATGGTGCCATAAGACCCCATCCAGAGGTTTCCCAGGGCATCGTCAGTGATGGTCTTTATTTCATTCTGAAAGTTATAGCTTGGTGGAAGAAAGGGGAGTGCTTGGAAGCCTCCTTCAAAATAACGTGCGGCCCCGTTGCCGGTACCTATCCAGTGATAGCCTTGCCGGTCTTGAAATATCTTGGTCACCAGATTATTGGGCAATCCCGACTCAGTCCCTAAAACGGTCATTTTTCCATTCTCGTAAATATGAACGCCGGGGTTGTCGGTTTGGATGAGCAGTTTGTCAGGACCTAACTCAGTAAGGGAGTAACCCGCTGGCGCCTCAAGGCCATTCAGTCGGTTGAGATAGCTGAATTGCCTTCCTCCGAACTGGAAAATGCCCGCTCCGTCTGACCCAATCCAAACATTCCCATTCTGGTCTGTAAGGAGGTCAATGACATCATAATTGGTAAATC
>JBCBHI010000381.1:0-5361 GCA_038525885.1 Bacteroidota bacterium | reverse complement strand
ATTTTGGGGTACAAGATGCCCTTACCAATCTGGCCAACGGCACGGTAGGTGGTGGCGATGGTGGCAATGATTTCATTACCTCAGTGTCAGGACCGGAGGTAGTATCTGTAGGCAGCACTGCCACCCTATCGGTGGGCTACGAGGCTTCTACCACCCGCGATATCGTCGTTTTTTTTCAACTAGACAGTGATCCCTGGACGGTGTATGAAACCGTAATTACGGCTGTAAATAGCGGCACTGGTACCCTCAGCATCGATGTGCCCATACCTGCTACTACTCCCGTAGCCAACGACGCCTATCAGTTTCAGGTACTGATTGCCCCCACGGGTGGGCAGTGGAACGAACGGCTAAGCAACCAGGAGCTAGCCAATGTAGATGCGGTGATCCCTACGAGCATAGGCCCGGAAATCCCAAATGGCACCTATTACATAAAAAAGGCCTCAAGTAACGCATATGTCAATGCGCCCGGCAACACCAACAACCTGAACAGTGTGCAAGGGCCTTCGGGCAACTCCACCAAGTGGACCTTCACCCACCTGGGCGATGAAGAATACGAAATCACCAGTGTAGCCTACCCCGGTCAGCGTATGGAAGTACCCTACGGTAACATCGGCCAAGGTACTCTGGTAGCGCGCACTACCTGGGGCGGCAATGCCAACCACCTGGTATGGATAGCGGTAAAGGTGGGCAACAACTTCCAGTTCCTGCCCAAGCACGATCCCGCCCGTGCTCTGGATATCTGGGAGAACAATCCCAATGTAGTGCACCTCTGGGGCTCCAATACCAACAATGCCAATCAGGTTTTCCAGCTCATCGGCACCAGTGCCCGGGGTGGCGAAACCGAAGCAAGTTTGACTGGGGATACTAACCCCTTCACGCTATACCCCAACCCTGCCCAGCATACCCTCACCATCCAGCGCAGCCTGGCTGCGGAGGGTACCATCCAGGTCATCAACCTCACGGGGCAGGTGGTAGAAGAAACCATCCTTGATTTGCCGGCTACCTCCTACACCATGGATGTCTCCCATTTGCCGATGGGATTGTATTGGGTTCGCTTAGGAGGACATACCGTACGGTTTGTAAAAGAGTAACCCAACGTAGTACATCATAGTAACATTATTCGATGTTTAATTGGACAGAAACCCCTCGGGAGCCACTCCTGAGGGGTTTTTCAAGTTTAGAAAACGCACGATTTTATCCCGGTTTTTCGGGGAATAACTCAGTATGCTATACCTGCGCCACGGCTGGAGAAGGGTCCTCTTTGCTGGCCATAAAACGCCGGGTCCACCATAGCCCTACGGCTATCAGGCAAAAAGTGCCCTCTATGGTCAGCCACTGCGTACCAAATGCCCCCAGCGGGCCGTCCACCAATAGCGTGATCACCCGCGACAAGGCGTAGCCTCCCCAGAACAGACCCAGTAGGCCCAAGGCCTTAGGCAGGTCTTTGACCAACAAATACACCAGCACAATACTAATCGCGAGCCCTACCCCTCCGTAAACCCCTCGAATGGAGCTCACCGCATCGGTATTGGGCAGCGTAACCTGCACCAGGTCCATGGTAGCCTGCGGACTTACCAGCGATAGTAGGGCGACGTAGCCTACGCTGAGAATGGAAATACCCACAAATAGTTTGCTAAGGAGATTGACCGTTTTCATGTCCTTTCAATTTTGTTGTACACAAAGGTGCGGACACGGCCCCGGCTAAATCTTGGCAAATACCAAGATTAGATCTTGATCCGGTTCAGGAACTTACTAAAGTTGGTAGGGTCTACTCCCAGATAGTTGGCCAGGTACTTCTGCGGAATCACCTGCAAGATGTGCGGGTTGCGGCGCAGCAAGGCCCGAAACTTCTCCTCGGAGGTGTAGCATTGCAACTCCGCCATTCGCTCCAGCAGCCCCGCCATAGCCACGTGCGTAGCCTGGCGCACAAAGGCATCTACGGGTGGGAAGCTCTCCATCACCTCCTGCAGCTGGCTGTGGGTGGCCCGCAGCAAAACCGACGCCGTAAGGGTCTCATATGTGTAGGCCGAAGGGCTCTGGAGCAAAAACGAATCTAGCACCCCGCCAAAGGAGGGCGCATAGGTGAAAATAAGCGTAGCCTCTTTGCCCGTAGGGGCCTGAAAGTAAATACGTTGCGCCCCCTCCACCATGAAATACAAGTACCGCTCCGTCTGTGACACGGCCGTCAGAATCTCCTTTCTCTCCGCCCGGTACACCTCCCAAATACTCCCCAGCGCCTCCCAGGCCTCCTCCGGCAGCGGATGGGCCGCTTGGATGAAATCATGCAGCGTTTTGAGTTCCTTAGTCACCCAGCTAGTCTAGGCAAAGTGCCCCGTTTTTACAATCAAAACGAGGAATGAAGGGTGAAATGATCGGCTACATGCAGAGCCGCAGCCCCTGGTAGTCTCGATCCGTTCGCGTACTGGGTATAATTTCATTTACAGCGCTGCGCGCTCATAGTTTTTTCTCACTCTCACTCGCGGCACACCCTGAAAGGGTCTCAAATGTAGCCTCCTGCTGTATCACTCTCAAATAGTAGAACACTCATTTACCACTGACTTGGCGACCCTTTCAGGGTATGTAGTGACTCACTTACTCCTCAAGGAACCACTTGGGATTAAGAGTTTCTTGCTCGGGAAGCTCCCATGCATCACTAATCCGTCGGAACTCAGCCTTCCCCCCAAACCATTTTAGTACTTCTCCACGCTCTAACCGTGTGGGAGCCTCGCTAGCCAAAGCCGAAAGACTATTGTAGGTCCACCTCCAGGCGTCGGTTGTAAAACCGTGCTTCACAGGGTTGAAATGAATGTAGTGCATTACCGTTACCAAAGTATCTTCATCTGGGATGAGGGTACGTGGTAACCCTTGTTGAAACACCCTCCCCCAAAGCTGATACTTGCGATTGTAGCTTTGAGCATAGCTATTTAGAAAGTTGGACCATCTTTGCAGCACCTCCTCAGCCCGTGCCTTGTCTGAAGTCACCCGGATTAGCATATGAAAATGGTTGGGCATGAGGCAATAAGCGTAGGAACTGAGATGATCACCCAAAAATCTAGTGTACTTGGAAAGAAACGTGCGATAGTCCCGGTCGTCACGAAATAAATTCAGATTGCCTACTGCATGATGGAACACGTGGTAATATTGGCCGGGCAGAAAGGGCTCTTTCATTCGGGAAAATTAAGGAAACATAGTAGATAACCCTCAATGTTTGCCTTGCAAAAGCGGGCTATACATTCCTTCACCCTGAAAGGGTCCCCAGGTCAGTATTAGGTTAATTTCCTCTTTATCCAGGCCTATGATATTGGTATCCTCCTTTGTGACCCTTTCAGGGTTAACCCATCTGGAGACTTCCCTCCATTTTGCGACCAGAGTACAAGCAGATGCGACCAAAGGATAAGGGCTTAACCTGCTGTATTTCAAAACTTTGCTAGCAAACATCATAACACATTACTAGCAATGAAACATTTTTCTACTACCCTCTTTGTGCTTGCACTTTTGGGCCCTTTGGGCGTGGCCCTGGGGCAGCCTGCCTTCAACGAGCACTTGTTCAAAGGCCCCCGTACGCAGACCTACCAGCGCGATCTTATCTCCTACGAGGGACATTTGGGGTCCACCACCATGGCCGGAGTTAGCGATGGCCTTATCGAGATAGGCGAAGGCCTGGGAGGCTCCAATGAGCAGGGATACATCATCAAAACGCATTTGGACGGCACCTTGGACTGGGGGATTGTCTACCCTGATTTCTCGCCGCGTAAAGTAGTGGAGCTGAACCAGGGCAAGATCATAGTGGTGGGCCGGCATTTGGGTACCCCCATTGTAATGATGCTGGACGGTGGCGGTACCATTACCTGGGCTCGGGAGATCCGCCAAAACCTATTCAAAATGCAAATAGGCCGTATGGATACGGGCGCACTGGTCTTGGCTGGGCTCCATGAGCATACCCTGTACCTGATGGAAATAGACCCCACCGGAAACTTGGTTCGCCAGAAACGCTGGGATTTTGAGGACGAAAATATCCAAATGGTGCTGGAAGACCTTTTGGTAGAGGGGGATGAGTATTACCTGGCTGGGTACGACGGACAAGTGCGGGGTGGCATTGTGCTGAAGTTTGATAGCCAGTTTGCCCCCCTCTGGAGCCGGATCTATGACCGGACTACCGAACCGACCTGGAAGATCAAGAGCCTGGAACGTATCCGGGGGGATTTGTTCTGCCTGACCAATGCCTGGGACCAGGAGGGAGGGCGAGGCGATGTGCTGGCCCTGTCCAAAGTAGATCCGTCCAACGGGCATGGCCATTGGCACAAGATGTACCCCTACGCCACCAAGGTGCATGCCTACAACTCCGCCCGTTGGGATGACCACCTGTTTGGTGCCGTGATCATAAACCAGTCTCCAGGTATCGTCCAGTTCGAACAGTCGGGTACCTTGGTGCGGGCCCGGAAACTACACACCACGCCACGGGCTTACGGGGCCAACATAGCACGACTGGTAGACAACCAACTGACCCCCACTTTTGGCTTTGCCTTTTCCAATTGGCTTACCGGCGGGCTGCACGTGGCCAAAGTCCCGGTTACCCTAGAGCATTGCCATTCCGAAGAACTCGATTTTGCCAACTTCGACCCCCAAATGCAGGAGGAGGACCTTCCCATGGTGCAGCGAGAGCCACAATTGCAGCTACATAACTGGACTCCGGAGGTAACCCCTGATATTACTGCAGAATTGGTGTGTGGTACCACCCTCGGGTGGTGGTTTAGGGGAGAGCCTGGCCAAGAAAACTTCCTAGGCGAGGTGCCCCAAATGCAGCTTTATCCTAACCCTGCACCAGCTGGTGGTGAGCTGATCCTTCGCACGCAAAGCGAAGAGCCCGTGCAAGTTCAGGTATACTCCGCTCTAGGCCAGTTGGTCATCAACCAGCAGCTGGAAGGCCCTGCGCCACGCCTCTCCCTGGAAGGCATCCACCCTGGGCTATACCGCATCCTCATGACTCAGGCAGGCACCCAAACCTCCGATTGGCTGCTGATAGAATAGGAACTCAGCAAGAGAGAGCCCCATCTCGCGGCTCTCTCCTCAACGCCCGACTACGCCCGACCACGCCCCCGCGCCCATCGTCGTCTTACGACTGGGCTTAGGATTTGGGGTGGGTGGTCGTGGGACGACTTAGGCCGCGAGCAAGGTAGGGTTCCGGCCTAGCTTGCGGCGGTAAGTCGTGTCACCCCTTGAAGTGGTAGCACGACGAGAATCCCCATCCCCCTTCGTAAATCCAGACACCTACGCTCGGCCGCATTTCCGAATGCGGCCGTAACCTTCTACAGGCAATTGCATTACCTTTTGCAGGAAAGCAAGGAGCGGCTCGTATGCTTC
>JBCBHI010000380.1:0-5363 GCA_038525885.1 Bacteroidota bacterium | reverse complement strand
CTGCAACGCTCTCGCGAGATTTTGGGGCAGTTCCTCCCTGGGCATTCCTTGCCCCAACGGGCCGACCAGCCCTGGTATTCGCCCATTCCCATAGGGGAGCTGCTGGCCCGCTACGCGGTAGCCCAACTAGAAGCTATTGGCTGCGAGGCCGACTACGAAGAATTCCAACCTCATGCATAAAACGAACCCTGCCTCCCTACACCTGGGCATTGCCGAACGCGGCAAAATGCACGCCCTGGCTGGCGACTACCCGGAGGCCCTGCGCCACTACCGGGAAGCCCTGCGAATGGCCCAGGAACAGTCGGACACCAACGTATTTTTCCAGCACTATACCCAGTGCGTGATGGAAAGCCTGGAACGCTCGGGCGCCCACACGGAGGTGATCTCCTACTGCGAGAAGGTAAACCAGCACTTTGAGGAGCATCCTGCGGATACTACTCTGGGCCGGAGGCAGCACGCAGCAGTGCTGGAACGGTGGGCGGTGCAGCTAATCCGCCAGGGCGAGGGTACCGATAGCCGCCAGCTACTGGAGGAAGCCCAAAAGCTGACGGGCCGTGGGGTACACCCCCTTACGGATGCCTTGCTGAACTGGGTACAGCGCGGCTTTGCCATCAGCACCCAGCAGCTAGAGCAGGTGCAAACGCGGCATCACTATTTCGTGGTGCGCCAGGACCAAATAAACGAGCAAATAGCCATTGACCTGCCCAAGGTTGCAGGCCCGCTCATTTAGCAGACCCCACTACGGTATGAGTGCCATAGACAAATTCAAAGAAGCCGCTACCATCTTGCAAGAGGCCGATGTCTCGGACATCATTTCCTCTTTGGCCATTGGCATTGCCACGGCCCAGAAACAGCTGGACGAGAATTCCATCAAACAGACCCTGGCGCTGGCAGATTCCTCCAAGAACATCCAGGGCCGCTCGCTGTTGGAGCTGGGCTTTTCCCCGGCCTTCTACCATTTTCAGTACGCGGACGTGCATGCCTCGGTCAATCTGAAGATGAGACTGAACACCAGCTTCTCCCTGGGGATTGGGCTCGACGTGGATTTTAGCTCCCAAGGCGGAATCAGCCGGGCCAATCGGCAGTTTTTGGAAGAAACCCAGGATTCCGAGCACCGGGATGAGTTTCGTAGCAGCCGCCAGTTTTTGATGGATGCGAATGAAGAGAGGCCGCTCAATGTGCTGAATACTCCGGTGCAAATGAACCAGCAAGAGGGTTCGGTCTCCAAAGTAGAGAACTACGCCCAGCGCTTGCGGCAGACCCCACAAGTGGACGGGGTGCGGACGGAGATAAAATCGGATAAACTAGCGGTAGATCAGGGCTCAGATCCCGAGGTAGTGGTAAGCAATGCCAATGGCTACGTCACCGTCAAAATGCCCCATACCGAAACCAGCGGGCCCTGGGGTATCGTGCAAATAGGGGACTATCCCCAACCACCCGGGAAGACGATAAACTTAGATGCTGGCTTATCCACGGGTACCTTTCAGATTAGGAGGGACTTTGATACTACCTGGGCTGCGGCCACCAAAAGAAATGGCCGGATAGCACCCACCGACGGAGAGGTAGGCCTGGTGCTAGGCTTCAGCGCCTCAGGCGTATATACGGAGGTGGACGGCCCCCTGGAAACTCTGGCGGTCCGCTTTGCGCCCGATCAAGATACCTTGGATTTTGGGTATGACACCAATCCGAAGTACGCCACTGCGTTCCAAATGCTGGCAGAAATACTACGGCTAGACTCTACGGCTCGCGTCCTAATAACGGGCCATACGGACAGTACCGTCCAGGAAGCCTACAGCCAATTTCTGGCCAAGGGCAGGTCCCAAAAGTTGGCTCAGTACTTCGTCAAGCGGGGAGCCCACCCGGGACAAATTGTACTGAATCAACAAGGCTCCAAGGAAGCTATCGCTGAGGTAGGCGAAAATCAACCAGTTGCACGCTACCGGAAAGCCACCGTAGCGCTTACCTCTAGTCGGGACTACCTGGCCTTTATCGGAGGCCTGATGACCTTGAAAACCACTCCCTATCAGATTTCCCCCCAAGGGTCCGGCTGGCTGCACAAGCAAGATGGCGGACAGAAGACGGGAACGGGCGCGGCCAGGTTCTCCATCGACCAGAATGACTACGTGCTGGAGGCCCAGGAACATGATCCTGAGGCCCTCAAGACAAGCTTTGAGGCTATCCCGGCCTTGGCGGATCATTATGACTTTGAGTTGGTAGACGGTGTAGCCCATTTGTTGCCCCATGACGCCACCATCAAGCACATCGTCTATTCCCAAGCTACGGAAGAGATCCCCATAGAAAACCCGGTACCCCCGGGTGCGGGCGCCGATCAGCAACCGGACCCACCAGGACCTGGTGACGGTGGTCAGGATAACAATCCTGACCAAGGAGGAGACGGTGGCACGCCTAACAATGAGGACGACCAGAACTCCATTCGGATAGACGATAACCAGAACGACAATACCCGCCTGCTGCGGGAGGGAAATCAGTTGGAAAATCCCCGGACGCTGGCTGTGGGGGCTTCGGTAGACTTCCGCACCTCGCGCCAGTTTGAGATTTCCGCAGAGGGTAGTTCGTCCGTAGCGGCCCGATTGGTTTCTCTGCCGGCCCCGCCGGAGTTTCTAGAGGTGATCAAGAACTTTTTGGAATAGCGGCCCACCGGGCCCCATCCATCATGATATCAGAATATAAAAAGACCTTATGAGCGCAGTTGACAACTTAAAAGAGGCCGCTACGGTGCTGCAGGAAGCGGACGTTTCCGACATCGTGTCGTCGCTAGCCTTGGGCATTGCCAATGCCCAAAAGCAGTTGGACGATAACTCCATCAAGCAAACCCTGGCCCTGGCAGATCCGGCCAACGCCATCAACGGGAAGTCCTTGTTGCAGTTGGGCTTCACCCCGGCCTTCTACCATTTTCAGTATGCGGATATCAATGCCGAAATCAACCTGCAAATGAAGCTGGAAACCTCCACTTCATTCGGCCTCAGTGCTCAGGCCGAATACGAACGCCAGGGGGGTATAAGCAGTGAAAACCTCAACTTCTTCAAAGAGACGGAAAGCGAAGTGCACCGGGATGAATTCCGCAGTAGCCGGCAGTTCTTGATGTCGGCCAGCGAAACGGAGTCGGTGACCATCCAAAAGGCCACCGTGAATATGAATCAGGAGGAAGGCTCGGTAGCCAAGGTGCAGAACTTCGCCCAAACCCTGCGGTTAAAAGAAGACATTGACCGGGTACAGACCACTACCCGGGCAGAGCATCAAGCCATAGATACTGGGTCTGACGACGGCGTGGTGGTGCACAACTCTGGGGCCTATATCACGGTGAGAACCCCCTATTGGGAAACCAAAACCTGGGGCATCTTCCAGGTTGCCAATTATCATTATTGGCGGAATGGCAATGCTCCCAAATTGGATGAGGCCGTAGCCGAAAGCGCCTTTACCGTGCGCGGTCTGGATTTCGCCCGAGCCTGGAACAATGTGAGCCAAGCTACGGTGCTAGGTACCGGGGGTACGGTAATGGGTTTCACGCAAAGCGGGGTATATACGGACTCACAGAGTGACCCTATTCTGCTACAGTTGCACTTTGAATGGGATCATGACCATACCACCCTGGAGTATCATACCAACGGTGAGCATACCTTGGCCTTGAAGCGGCTGGCAGAAATACTAAGGTTGGACACCGGCGCCAAGGTGCGGGTAGTGGCCCATACTGATAGCAGCGGTAAGGAAAAATACAACGAGAACCTATCCATGCGTAGGGCGCACTGGATGCGCGACTGGTTCATGAAGCACGGGGCCCTGGAAGGCCAGATTGATCCCCAGTACCAGGACGAGCAGGAAGCGCTGGCCGATATTGGAGACGGCAAGCGTGACGTGAACTACCGCAAGGTGACGGTAGAGCTGGTAAGCAGCCGCGACTATTTCTTCTTCTCCGGAGGTAATATGTCCCAGGATGCTACCCACCAAGGCCCAGATACTTTTGGCAACGGCTTTCTCAAGATACAAGAAGGAGGGTACGTCCACTTGGGCCATAGCCGGGCCAAGTTCAGTGTGGGG
This sequence comes from Bacteroidota bacterium, assembly GCA_038525885.1. Taxonomy (GTDB): domain Bacteria; phylum Bacteroidota; class Bacteroidia; order Cytophagales; family Cyclobacteriaceae; genus DMST01. The sequence goes on along the minus strand of JBCBHI010000380.1, from coordinate 1,307 downwards.
AAGGAGAATTATGACATACACATTGGCTACAGCATACAGCGGGGAGTGAAGTCAAGCTTTGCCAATACGGAGAGGCTAAACACGAACTATTCCTTCGAACAGGTAGACGATGTATCCTACCTGCTATCCAACGAGGCTACGATCAAGCACATCGTGTTTTCGGAAACTACCGATGAGATTGAAATTGAGACCGAGACCCGCGATAGTAACTCAGCCAGTGATGGGGAAAACACCATCAAGGTGGATTCTAACCAGAATTCGCTGACGCGCACCCGGAAGATTAGCAGCACCGTAGAGAACCCGAACACCTTCGCGGTGGGGGGCTCGCTGGACATCCGTACCTCCAAGCAGCTGGATGTTTCTACTTCGGGCAGCTCCGCCGTATCGGCCCGGCTGGTCTCCTTGCCCGCTCCGCCTGAGTTTCTGGACGAAGTCAAGTCCTTCCTGAAATAACATCCATGTCCTTCCCCAGCCTAGCGGGTAGCCATACCCGTGAGGTAGACGGGAGGCCTAAGTCATTAGTAATTAACAACCCGAAGAAATAGCATATGAGTGCAGTAGATCAATTAAAAAAGGCAGCTACCGTACTGCAAGAGGCCGACGTGTCGGACATCGTGTCCTCCCTGGCCCTGGGCATTGCGGATGCGCAAGAGCAGCTGGACAATAACTCCATCAAGCAGACCCTGGCTTTGGCAGACCCTACGAATGCCATCAACGGTAAGTCGCTGCTGGAGCTAGGGTTTACCCCGGCGTTCTACCATTTCCAGTACGCAGACATTAGCGCGTCCATCAACCTGAAGATGTACCTAAGCACGGCCACCTCGTTGGGCGTGGGTTTGGAAGCTGATTTTGACCGGCAAGGGGGGATCAGCAGTGAAAACCTGAACTTGTTCAAGAAAACCAGAAGCGAGGTACACCGTGACGAATTCCGCAGCAGCCGGCAGTTTCTGATGTCAGCCAGCGAGACCCGCTCGGTAAAAATTCAGAAGAGCACCGTGAAGATGAACCACCAGGAAGGTTCGGTCACCAAGGTGCAAAACTTCGCCCAAAACCTTCGGGATACCCAAGATATCGAGCGTGTGCAGACCGTAATTGAGTCGGACAAAGTGGCCGTGGACCGGGGGTCTTCCGAAGGGATTGTGGTCAATAACTCAGGCGGCTATGTGACCGTACGAATGCCCTACACCGAAACGGATGCCTGGGGTATTTTGCAGATCATGACCTATCCTACCAACACCTCACAAGGGGTTGATTTGGACGGAGCGGGACAAACCTCATCCTTTTACATCCAAAATGATTTCACGAAG
>JBCBHI010000379.1:0-5386 GCA_038525885.1 Bacteroidota bacterium | reverse complement strand
AAATAACTCAACCATATCATGTGGAACTAGTAGCTCGTCTCGAAGAAGCCTCTCAAAAATACCCCAATGATCCTTTCCAATTCCACGGTACCGATGCCGTGGAAATTATTCAAAGTCTAGCCTAACCAAAATCAGATTTACGATGCTATCCATCAAGCTGAGAGAGCCTCGATTGAGTGATCCTCAATCCTCAGAATACGAACAAGTCATTACCCACTTGGCTACCCATACTTTGATGGGGCAGGGCAACCCCGAAAGCCTACTAGAAGGCTATAACGCGATAGCCTTGGATATCAGCCAGGTTTGCTGCTGGCTGAGCGAAAAGCCCCTGAACAATGGTATGCGCCTGTGCACCATGCATTCTGACCAGGGATTGGTCGCTTTAGTAGCCGAGCCGGGGGAGTCAGTGGAAGAAGGCAATGAGGAAGACGGGGAAATGGTCAGAGATAAGAGTTATGTGGTCAGCATAGGAGAATCAGGTGGGGTAGAAAATTGCTTGCTACTATGTGGCGACACCGCGGCTGGCCTACAAATGTCCCTTGGGGATGATGACTACCTAAGCTATATCGTAGATGAACAAGGGAACCCGGTGGAAAATCCCAGGTCGCAAATCCACTACCTATGGCCCCAGAAGGCCAAAACGGTAAATGTTCCCGATGGAAATGGAGGAACCTTAGAGCGTACGTACACTCCAGACCAGTACTTTGTGTACGTCCGCAAAATGGGAATAATCGAATATGGCTCTACCGCCGCAGACGAGGATGAGGAATTAGAAAATGAGGTACCCAGCCCTTTCACCGGAGACCGAACCGAATTGGCTCAACAGATTTTTATAGAGCCAAATCCCAAATTACCAAAGGCACTTTGGTACAAAGCCCGCAACACCATCCGGTTGTTTCGGCTCAACGGGAACAACTACGTGCCAGGAAAGGACTATCACCAATTACAAATCAACTCGGCCAAAGCCGAAACCCTCTACGATGATATGCGCCTTACCGGACGCCATAAAGCCTATGATCGTGCCCATACGGCACTTTCTCAATTAAAAGCCATACGAACCTTGAATGCAGGGCCTGATGTGGAAAAAATGATTGTGTCGCAGCAACAAATCTTGATAGAGCTCAATGGCTACCGTTCCGTTTGGCGCACGGTTTTCAAAGAAGGAGGAGATGAAGGCGGATTTAATCAAATATCCATGATTCCCAGTCCGGTCGGCCCTCCTCCCGAGACCATTTCAGCCATGGAAGAAGAAGTAGATCCTCTGATTCGGGAGAAGGATGAACCATTAAATATTGCCGATAAAGAATTGATGAACAATGCCTTAGAAAAGGAGTCTACCAAGATGTCGCAAGACCACTCGAGTGACTTTGATGACTTTTCATCTGATGACGAAGGCTATTTTGATACCGAATTTTTATACTCTGATTTAAATGATATAGCGAACGATGATACCAAATGGGAAAAGGCTGAATTCTATGGACTAAAGCGGATAAAGGTTGAAAACGAAGGGGAATTGGTCGAGAAAATTGTGGGTTCGTACCGGAACCAAAAAGGCAAAGAGGTCACCGAGTCGCAAAAAGCAATGCTCAGAAACCGAATGAAGAAAAAGCGGTTTCTGAAAGCGGTGCGAAAGGGGGATAGAAGACGATGACGACTAATTTGAAGCCCACATCTGAGACCCACCGAAAACTCCTTAGCCTGCTGGGTGTAGATGCCTTGTATATCGAGGCCAGCCCCACGAATACTTGTTGGTATATGGGGCGGTCTTGGGAGGCTCAACTGACAGAAACTCATCGCCAAGGAGAGGACCGGGTTACCTTACAATTGACTACCCAGCAGGCAACCTTGGCTGAGCTATCGGGTCTACTGGACTTAAATGAACGCTTTGCCCAAGTGTATAGCTGGCTCACGCTTAAAAACGTGAAAATCTACGCCTCAGCCGCCCAGCATAATGACCGAGAATACCTGAGCATAGAGGCTACGGTAGTAGCCGATAGCCAGCTGAACCTGTTAGGTAACGACCTAAGCACCGGGGCGCTGGAAAACTTGCGGCTACGGGCCCGCCTACACCACCGCCGGGGCACTTACAAAAAGGAATATACCGTGGCTCTGCTGGCAGATTTCCGCCTCACCAACACGGACACGCTACAGGCGGGCATTGAGTTGCCCGTGGGGCAAACGGGTAGCTGGACGCTGGAACTCCACCAGACAGGCGAAGGCCTCAGCTGGGATACACTCAAGGGCCTTTTTGTCCCCACCCAACAAAGCACTGAAGTGCAGCCGCTGGCTGATAACATTGGCGACTTTCTCTTCCGACTGAACACCCTTCAGATCCGGTTTGATCCTACAGCAACGAAGCCCATACACCGGATAGCCCTGGATGTGGAAGCTGATGGCTCTTGGAATCTTTTGGGCGACACCACACCCAAGCTCGCCCTTTCCCAAATAGGCCTAAGTCTGCATGTGGACCATCCGGGTGGGGATACTTATGCCTACGGCGGTACCGTGCGGGGCACTGTGCAAATAGGCTCCATGGCTTTGAGTGCACAGCTGCCTTTGCCCTGGACGGGCTCCTTTACCCTAAGCGCTCGGTCTTCCACCGAGGCAACTTACCCACTGGATACCTTGCAGGAGCTAGCGGATAACCAATCCTTAGCTAAAGACCTACCCGGCAGCCTACCCGAGATTTCGCTCCGCGAGTTGGAGGTGGTAGTGGAAGCTTTCACCATCCAGTCTTCCTCGCTGCACGTTTCCAGCCCGGAACCTGCCCAGCCTTGGGAAATCTGGAAAGACCACCTCACGCTCGATGCCTTCGACCTGAGCCTGCACCTCCATAAAAACGGCAGCACCTGGCAATCTTCGGGGGCCATCAAGGCCAAAGCGACCCTGCAAGGCATAGCGGTCTCCGCCAAACTGCAAAAGGACGCCGACCAGGTATGGCAGCTTTCCATCACCGATCCGGTGCACTTCAAAGACCTGGATATGGTAAAAGCCCTCACCGGGCTGGATCTGGGGGAGGAATCGACCGCTCACCTAATTCCACCGCTAGAAGCTACTGCCGAAGGCCCCGAGAACTTCGGCGTGGTGCTGCGCCAGTTTCGGATGCGCACCCTGCCAGGCAAATTTGAACTGGACGAGTTCACCCTACACCTGGCCACGGAAGGACGGCTAAAACTATCGAATGAACTCTGGCTAGATGAAGCCGCCGTGGTATTGCATACCCAAGGCGGTACGGTGCAAAATGCGCAGATCGGGGGAACCCTACGAGTAGCTGGCCACCCCATCCGGCTAGTGTCCGAAAAAAGCACCTCGGGCGATGGCTGGACCTTTAGTGGCCAAAGCCAACCCGGTGACGCCATCCCTATTTTGGCTCTAGGTGAAAGCGCCCAACTAGGCACCCTGCCCTTACCAGAGATATCTGTACAGGACCTAAGCCTGCACTACACCCCCAGCGCTTCCGCGCTTACCTTTTCGGCCTTGGCTTCGCTGCACTACTCGGACAAGCTGGAAGGCCGCTTTCGGGTGAAGCTAGACCACCGGGGAGGGGCAAAAGGCTACACCACCTTTTCGGCGGCAGCCTACCTACGCATGGCCGAGGCCATCTTCCGCATAGACGGTTCCTACCAGCAGGGCTGGACCTTCAGCGGCTACATGGAGGGCACGCTTTCGCTCCGCGACTTGGTGGAGACCTTCACCGATCCCAAAGCCCTGGACGTACCTCCTACGCTTGGCACAAGCCTGTCGGTTTCGGATGTGCACTTCCATACGGACCTTGCGCAGAAATCCCTGACCTTTTCTGGAGCCGCCGAGCTAGCGATAGCCTTGCCCAAAGGCAACCCACTGACGGTGCAGGCAAACTTGGAACTGAACCGCGAAGGGGTAGGTAAGCCCTGGGACTGGCTAGTGGCGGGGGAGGTAGACCTTCCCTTGGGGGATACTACCCTTAGGCTAACGGCCCAGACCGGATCGGGCAAGGAGGGTTGGCATCTGGCTACTACTGCGGCCGTGCCGCTGAACCCGCCGCCCAACCTCGCCCAGCTGCTAGAGGCCATCCAGGAATACCTGGGCGGCACCGGAGAGATCCCTGCTATGCTGAAAACGGTGGAACTCACCGCCCTGGAAGCCACCCTGGATACGGGGAGTCATGAATATTCCTTTACCGGGGCCGTGCGTTTCCCCTTCCTGAATTCGGAAGTGGCCCTACAGGTGACGATAGAGCACCAGCACCCAAAGGGGGATACTACAGAAGGGGATTTTGCTTTTCGGGGCACTCTGCAATTGGGCACCCACCATACGTTTGCCCTGGACTTCAGCGAGCACGGTCAGGCGAAGTACCTGGTTGGGACTTACCAAAGCTCCGAAGGGGATACGGTGTCCTTAGGGGAGCTGGTAGGTTCGCTATTCGACATTACCCTGACGCCCACGCTCACCTTTACGCTGAACGATGCCCTGCTGGGATACGAAGTAGGCCCACAGGAGAAGAAGGCGTTTCTGATGGCACACCTGGGCATGGCCCTTGACCTGGCTAATCTGCCCCTGCTGGGTAGGTTGTTCCCGAAAGCCAGCGACACCACCATTAACTATCAGCTCTCGGTAGCCACCGCAGGCTTCTCCAAGGAGGAACTCTCGGTAGTTCTGGGCATCAGACCAGGGATAACCCTGGAAGCAGAGACACTGGACGCTGGCCTGGGCGTGGTAGTACAAATGCCCTTTGCCAACACGCAGGTAGAGCTACCACTGGCGATAAATACGGAGGAAAACACTCTTCCCGACGCCGAACCTGAACCTCTAAAGGTGGACTCCAGCCCCTCCGCTCCGCCGGACCCGGCGGTAAAATGGTATAGCCTGCAAAAACGCATAGGGCCGCTGCATTTTAGCCGGATTGGCGTGAAGTACCAAGACGGGGAACTGACCTTTTTGCTGGACGCCGGCCTACAAGCCACCGGGCTGGATGTTGAGTTGCAAGGACTTTCCGTAAGCACTCCCCTTACTCGTTTGGACCCTACGTTCCACCTGGCTGGCTTGGCCCTGGACTTCCAACGTTCGGGGGTGGAAATAGGGGGCGCACTGCAACGGGTACCTCCCGCGCAGCCAAATGACACCCCGGAATATGACGGTACAGCATTGATCAAAGTAGGTCGCTTCTCTGTAGGCGCTCTGGGATCCTATAGCGTGCAAGATGGCCATCCGTCCCTGTTCATTTATGGCACTACACATGCTCCCTTGGGTGGGCCGCCTTTCTTCTTCGTAACGGGACTGAGCGCAGGCTTCGGGTACAACCGTGCCCTGCGCATACCCAAAGCAGCAGAGGTGCTGGATTTCCCGCTGGTGCAAGCGGCCCTGGCGGGTAGCCCACCCGATACCCCACTGATGCATGCCTTGGAAG
>JBCBHI010000378.1:0-5396 GCA_038525885.1 Bacteroidota bacterium | reverse complement strand
GTAGTTTTCATTGATCCTGAAATGTAAATGTAAATATTGACATATTGTATGAAATGATTGGCTGCATGCAGAGTGGCTACCAAAGAAGCTCCCTAGCCGTACCGAGCCTTGGTTTTAATTTCAGAAGAAGTGCTGCGCACTCATAGGAAAAACAGAGGAATGGAAGTCAGGAGGCTCTTCTCCCACTGTAAATGGTAAACCAGGAGCCAACCTTTTCTGTAGGAAGGGAAGCATGCTTCCCTTCCTACAGAAAAGGACCCTTAAGAGCATGGCTATCCAAGGATGAATATAGCCCTCCGCACCATAATGACCGCCACCAATATCTTTATTCCCTTAGCATATTTTGCGCCCTATTTCTTCAGCCTTACCTTTTCGAGATGGCCCACTTATCCCGCAGTATGTTTTACTTTGCCGATCGTACTACATCCGCCTAAGTAGACCCAATTCCGCGTGGCACCACACAAAATAAGGGGATACTCTCGTGGTGGGACCACTCTAAGTGGTCTTACCACTGACGCCGCAAAGTGTTGTAAATGAGAAGATTGCAAAATTCATTCCTGGCAAGGTACAAGAGTTGGCTAAATGGGTAGTAGTGGCAGATTATTCTACCCTTGGTAACCAAACTACTACGGATAAACCTTACAATTGTCCGCCACGAGATAGGATTGAGGATATTCAGATGAAAGGACTTGGTAACCCAAACCCCAAGAGAATTTTCTTATGAGATACGTTATGGCCCTCTTATGCCTCTTGGTAGGCTTGGTAAGCTGCCAGCCCAGTGCAGAAATGCCTACCCTTTCTATTACCCCCATAGAATCTCCAGCAGCAAACCATAGTGCTTTGCCCAGTCTTACAACCGGGCCCGCAGGGCAGTTGTACCTGTCTTGGGTAGAGCAGGAAAGCCGAGAGGATACCGCCTTTCTGAAATTTGCTCACCTGCAAGCTGAAGGTTGGAGTGAGCCCTTGCTCATTGCTCAAGGCAATAATTGGTTTGTCAATTGGGCAGACTTCCCCTCCCTGGCAGTTTCAGACAGTTTTATGGTGGGCCACTGGCTACAAAAGTCTACAGAGGGCACTTATGACTATGATGTCCGGCTGGCTTTTTCTTATGACCAAGGGCATACGTGGAGCGATTCCTTCATCGCCCACAACGATAATGTATCCGCAGAGCACGGGTTTGTCAGCATGGAATCCTTACCCAACGGGCAATTATTCGCAGCCTGGCTCGATGGAAGGAACACCAAGCAGGAGGGGGGAGCCATGACGTTGCACGCGGCTATTTTTGATCAAGCAGGACAAAGGCTGGAAGATTGGGAGCTAGACACCCGAATTTGTGACTGCTGCCAGACTGGGGCTACCCTGACCCCTTCCGGTCCCTTGGTGGTTTATCGTGATCGGTCTGAGTCGGAGGTACGGGATATCTATCAGGTACGTTGGACTAATGAAGGTTGGACCCAGCCCCAAGTGGTGTCTGTAGACAATTGGCAAATAAAGGGCTGCCCAGTCAACGGCCCAGCGGTGTCAGCCTATGGTAACCGGGTGGCCGTGGCGTGGTTTACTGCTGCAGATGATAAGCCCACCATCCGTGCAGCCTGGTCTGAGGATCAAGGGGCCACCTACAGCAGACCCATGCAGGTCAGCCGCAATGCGCCTATGGGCAGGGTAGATGTAGCTATGCTAGCCAATGGCTACACGGTAGTTACTTGGGTAGAAGCCAGTGAGACGGGGGGAAAGTTGATGTTGGGTCTATGGGATGCTGCGCACCAACCGTTAGGTACTACCGTGATATCCTCAGTGCTAGCCACAAGGGCCAGTGGCTTCCCCAAAGTATTGGCCCTTGGTAACCGAATAGCGGTCACTTGGACCCAGCACACCGATGAGGTACCCTCCGTAGAGCTTGCTTGGGTTGATATACTGGAGGGGAAGTAACAGATAGGTTCTGAAAATAGCCCTTATGAGAACTCCGGCCAATAAAGCTATTCGATAGAACCTGCCCCTCCCTGGTTCTTTGAATTACGATTCTGCATCACTTTTATGCTCTTCTGCCGATCGAAACCCAATCAAGTTGCCCTCAGGATCACGAAATTTAGCCACAGTTCCCCATGAGTATTCTCCATAAGTAAAGGGGATATTGGCGTCCTCCAACGGTTTACAAGCTGCCTTTACATTAGGTACATTGATGCGTAAGCAAGTACGATCCCTGGCAGGAGTCTCAGGCTCGGTCAAATCCGTTTCATCATCAATTTCTACCATCAGGTAGCTGCCATGAAAATCGAAACAAGTGAGAGTCTCTTTCCGGTAAAGAACGGCAAGTCCTAAGGTGTGCTCATAAAATTGAACACATTCTTGGTACCGGAGCGTGTACAGGATAAAACCAGTCTGCTGAATGTCCATATGGGTAAGTCTTCAGGCAAGATAGTCATTCTGTGGGTCCAGTTTTAGTACTGCATTTATTGCTAATGAAGAATTTCATGTGTTAAAGCAAAAAAAGACTCTTGAAGCTTCTACTATCTGGAATTATCTAACCGAGTTAGTTTAGTTGAAACCTTGCTTCCATTTTCTCCTTCATCCCGATGCTCACCCCAATTTTAATGTTGGGCTGAAAATCAGGTGCAAGCTCCCAACTAGTTCGCTGCAGCAGGGTGGCAAATACTACCATCAGCTCAGTGAGAGCGAAGGTATCACCAATACACTTGCGCGGACCCGACATGAAGGGGATGAAATAGTGGGGGAGTGGGTCTAGTTCAGCAAAGCGTTCGGGACGGAAATTTTCTGGATCACCCCAGTACTCAGCATTATGGTGGTACCAGTACGGCGAGATCATCAGGGAAGCGCCCTCAGGTATGCGAAAGCCCATAATTTCTTCGTCTATTAGAGCCACCCGGGTAGTAAGCCAGGTGGGAGGATAGTACCGGAGAGTTTCTAAGATCACCTGCCGCAGATAGGTGAGCTGTGGAATGTGGTCAAAGGTGATGGGTGAGTCGCCCAAAACCTGATCGATTTCCTGGCGAAGTTTAGCCTCCACTTCAGGATACTTCTTTAGCACATAAAATGCCCAGCCCATCGTTTTGGCACTAGTCTCTGTTCCTGCCAGAAAAATGATTTTGATCTGATCCAAAATCTGTTGGTCATTCAAACCTTGGCCCTGTGTATCCTCCCCGTTGATAATTAGGTCGAGCAGACTGGTACCCGGCTCCTGTTGGGTACGGATTTTCTGCACAATTGGCCAAAATAAATTCAGCAACTGCTTTTGAGTTCTCCTCACCTTGTTGCCTTGTGGAGTAGGCCAGCTTAGCGGAAGAGACAGCGGGTTTTGCGATCGCGAAACCAATACGGATACCAGATAATAGGTGCTTTCGATACCCCGGGCCATTTCCTCGTTGTTGTATCCAGCACCAAACAGTGCATCGCGAACTATGGAGGTGGCCAAATCAAGGAATTCGGGATTCATGGCGATTGGCTCTTTGGCCGCCAGTAGTTTGGCTACCATTTGCTCCGTGAGAGTCCGCATGATGTCAACGTAAGAAGCCACCGCTTTCCGATGAAAGGCTGGCCCCATAATCTTACGGGCTTGTGCCCACTCCTCACCATTGGCCAGCACCAAACCATACCCAATCACCTTCCCGGCATCCGTTCCCGTTTCCTTATGGAAGGTGTCCCACTCACGAAAAATGATTCGCAAAGCCTCCAGATCGGCAATGTAATAGCCGTATTTATGAGCTATCCGCATTTTCACCAAAGGAGCCTCCGCCTTCCGGGCGGCTATTTCTGCGTTTTTAAACAGCCCCAAAGGTGACTTGATAAATTGCCCCAGTACCCCCAAAAAATTGTCGTTGGGCATTTGAGGGATTTCCTTTAAGGAAGCGGTTTCAGCCATACTCGTTGCAGTTAAAAGTATTGTAGCGCCTAGCCAAAGGATCTTTTCTTTCCTATTTTCCATTAAAATACCACCTTTTGCCCACCCAATCGAGACGTTCGTGTATTCATCAGAGGAACTAAGTTTGAATAGCCCTGCGGGTATTTCTATCCGATTGTTACACCTCAAACCAGAAAAATCCCCTGAGATCAATATGCTATCCGTTCAGGTGGCGGGCACCTATCCCCCTGGGTCCTTGGGTAATCCACATGCGAAGGCCATCTCGGCGGCTACCCTTCACGGGTTGGTATTGACAGATCCCGTGTGTTTGTTGTTTGATTTCCAGCACCTCACCTACACCTGGGGCAATGCACTATTGGGTATCTATCAGGATACAAATCGGTGGCTAGAAGCCGAGAGGGAGCCCAATGAGCCCTTTCATCCGGTACTAACTGTATTGGGCCCACAGTCAAAAAAGGGGTGGTTATCTCTGATGACTCCTGTAGGGGGTAATCCACCGCCTAATCATTTTATGAAATGGGAACAGGCCTTTGAAGAGGGAGTAAGGCAAGGCCGTGAGTGGCATGCGTTTTAGATTTCCATCGTTCCTGATTCTCGTCAATCTGCTGACAGTCCATTACTTTCTCAGATCTATTCATCAGAGAATGATGTTTACAGCCTAGAATCCAAAAACTGAACCCATGTCATTAACGGAAGAACTAGCTGCCAGAAAGGCTCGGTCTGCTGAACGTACAGCACCTGAAAAATACGCCATTATGAAACAGGCCACCGAAGTCCTGCAAGCGGAAAATCTGAGCAGCCAAGCCAAAGGAGTAGGAGACACCCTGCCTGATACTACTATGTCTGGGGCCACTGGCGAATCGGTCACCTTATCCGTTCTATGGTCTCAAGGCCCCTTGGTAATTTCCTTCTACCGAGGCGGTTGGTGCCCGTATTGTAATATGGAACTACGAGCCCTGCAGGCCATTTTGCCACAACTTGCAGAGCACAAAGCCAGCTTAGTGGCCATCTCTCCAGAAACACCTGACCATTCCCTGAATACCCAGGAGAAGAATGAGCTGGCATTTCCTGTACTATCAGATATTGACAACGTGTATGCAAAAGCCTTAGGGTTAACCTTCCAAATGCCAGAAAAATTGCGTGAGCTATACCACAGCAACGGGCTTCATGTAGACCAGCACAATGGCAATGAGGACTATGAGCTACCCATGCCAGCTACCTATGTGGTAGACCAAACAGGGAAGGTGTTGGAGGCTTTTGTACCGGAGGACTACACCCAACGGTTAGACCCTCAAGATATTCTGAAAGCCCTTCAGCTTCAGGCGGTAAGCTAAGATCGCTTCAAGAATTATTCACCTGTTAGGGGTGGGTTGGGGTTCAACTATTGGACTGGCCCACTCTGTTTGTTTTCTAAGGCTTTTTCTGGATTTGTCCATATTTCTGGGGAAGTACTATTGGTCAATCTAGCTAAGATAGATTCACCTTCATTACTAATTTTACCACACTTGTCGACCGAAAT
>JBCBHI010000377.1:0-5398 GCA_038525885.1 Bacteroidota bacterium | reverse complement strand
CAAGAGGCTCACCGCCACCCCAATCCTCCAAAGTGCTCCCATACCTATCCTGTTTTGCCCGCAAAGGTACAATTCGGCTACTCCTCTCCCACCCCTATCTAGTAAGATTTTCCACCACTCAATCCTAGACTTTTCAATCGATTGAATGGGCCTTTTCAACTGCCTGTTCTTCCCTTTGTTTTAGCGGCACTCTACAATCATCCAGAGGAAGGAGGCGTTCAGCTACACTTTCCTGCGGTTCCGATAATAAAAGCGGATTTACAGGATGGGGAAGCTAGATTTCTCCAAACAAAACCTAGAGACCATGAAACATCGATTTACACTATTAGGGCTGATTTTTTCAGTATTTAGTATAGCCCCTGCCTTAGCCCAATACAGTTTCCCAGACTGCGGCATACCTTGGGACCCCGCCAATGCACCCTTTAATACCGGGGACGTAGTCTCTTACCAAGGCAACAACTACACGGCCAAGTACTACACTACCTCCACCCCCGGCAGTGGCGAGTGGACCAACGAGGGTCCGTGTGGTGCGGACGCGGTGGGGCCAGACTATGCGGGTTCTCAACGGGTCATCGGTTACTTGCCTACCTGGCAGGAGTCCTGGGACCGGGCCAACTTCAACCCCAATGCGGCTACCCATATCAACATCTCCTTTTTAGAATTCATCCAAAACAATGCGGACTACACCAGTGCTTCGTTTTCCAGTGTGGCGTTCAACCAAAAGTCGGTAGACGATGTGGACAGTGTGCTTTTCGAGTTGGGCATTCTGGATGAAGCCCATCAAGCCGGGGTCACGGTTTCCGTGGCCTTAGGGGGTGCTATCGACTATTCCTTTCTTTGGCTGATGAACCGCTACTACAACGATGACGCTAAGCTGGATGAGATTGCAGAGCTGATCAAGGCATTTATTGTAACGCGCAATCTGGACGGGGTAGACCTGGATATGGAGGCCTGGTGGCAAGACCCAGCGGTGAATAAAATGACGGATGAAGGCGGCCGTGTACGGGGTGACAAGTGGGGCGGTACTGATGCCGGACCGCACCCGGCTGGGCTAGGCCTTACCCGGCTGGCGCAGAAGCTGCGCGAGAAAATGCCCAATAAGCTGATCACGGCAGCGGTGTTTGGCACTAGCTGGTACGGTAATAACTACGATGACGAAATGGTGCAGTACATGGATTGGCTGGGCCTGATGACCTATGACTTTACAGGTTCTTGGGATGCCTCCGCCGTGGGCCCTCACTCCTCGCTGTACAAGGTGCCTAGCGAATATTCTGGTCAGTCAGCTAACAACCCTATTTACTCGGCAGAAGACGCCCTGGAATACTGGATGGGCTTTGCCGAACCCGCCTGGAACCATGACGGCGGTTTCGCCGTGCCTAAGGCCAAACTGGCGATTGGGGTGCCCTGCTACGGGTACGATATGGCACTACCCAAAACGAATGGGGGCAACGGCTTTGAGTTTGTGCCTTACAAAGACATAGTAGCGCAGTACCCTAATGCGGCCACGAGTTACGACCCCAACTTTGCCAGCCAAAAGGGTGGCTACATTGGCCAGGATGGTAAGAAGCTTTACTACAATACGCCAGAACTGGCCGCTACGAAGATCAACTATACGCATGACTACGGCCACCAAGGGGTAATCGTGTGGGAGATGACGATGGATGCTCCGTACAACGGTGGCTCGTCCATCATGAAGGCCATGATGGACGCCAAGGCCGCCCAGGAAGGGGGCAATGCCAATCCCACGGTGTCCGTATCGGCACCAACTGCGGTAGACTTGGGCACCTCGGTTACTATCACGGCTAGTGCTCAGGATAGTGACGGCAGCGTGGCTAAGGTGGAGTTCTTCGTGGACGGTTCATTGATAGGCGTGGACGCCACGGCTCCCTACTCTGTTAGCTGGACGGCTGCGCAGGTGAGTACGGTTTCGGTATCGGCAGTGGCAACGGACAACCAGGGGGCACAAGGCAATGCATCCCGGCAACTGGTAGTCCAGGACACCACCGTGGAGCTTATTCCTCCGGTAGTGAATGTATCTGCACCCGGCACCGCCAATACAGGCGCCTCGGTTACTCTGAGTGCTACCGCCTCCGATTCGGATGGTTTCATTACTCAGGTGCAATTCTTCGTAGACGGTAACTTGGTAGGTACCGCCAATTCCGCCCCTTTCTCCGCCCTATGGACGGCCACCGTGGGCACCCATGCTATTACCGCGCAGGCCACCGATAATGACAATCTGCAGACCACTTCCAGCGCCATCAGTATTGTAGTGAGTGATTCGGTAGCCCCCAACCTCCCTCCTACGGCAGCCCTCGCTGGCCCTACCTCTGGTACCGAGGGGGATGTACTTACCTATACCGCCAGCGCAACCGATTCTGATGGCACGGTAGTAAGCGTGGAGTTCTTTCTAAACAGCACCGTATCGCTCGGCACGGATAATACAGCACCCTTCACCTTGGACTGGACGTCGGTGCAGGGCAATGCATCCATCACCGCCATGGCCACCGATGATGACGGAGCCTCTACAACCTCCAACGCCGTACTAGTGCAGGTAAGCGGAACTGGCGGCGGCCCTTGCGACGGCGTGGCTGCGCATGTACCAGGGCAGACGTACTTAGGAGGTGAGCGGGTAGTGGCGGTAGATCCGGCCACGGGCAACAGTGCGTTGTTCGCGGCCAAATGGTGGACCAATACGGCCCCAGGCGATGACACCTGGCAGTACATTTCGGCCTGTTCCGGTGGTGATACTGGCGGTTGTGGCGGGGTAGCGGACTACCGCACTGGCACGGCATATACGGGAGGACAGCAAGTAGCCTACCAAGGCAACATCTACTCAGCCAAATGGTGGACCAACACGGTGCCCGGTTCTGACAATACCTGGAATTTGGTAGGGCCCTGCCCACAGGCCCGCGGCACGGAGGGAGCATCGGGTTTGAACATCACTTCCGAGCTGGCGCTTTATCCTAATCCTGCTTCGGAGGAGGTGAATATCTCCTTCTACCTAGCGGAAAGCGGCAATCTTCGCGTATCACTTCTTACGCTGCATGGCCAACAGGTAGACCTTCTGAAAGACGGTTATATGACCCAAGGACACCACCGGGTGCCTTACTCTCTGGCTGACCTGCCTGCCGGGGCATATTTGCTCCAAATTGAAGCAGGGAGTTCAACGCAAATTCTAAAGCTATTCAAGCAATAAGCTATTGCTGTAGGGCAATGGAAGAGGCTGTATCACAAGGTAATTATGCGATATCAGTGCCAAATATTCTTCGGTAATTGCTTCCCTTCATCAGGGGAAGCTCCCGAAGGGTGAAGGGATTAAACTGCCAGTCGTGTGCGACCCCAGCGGCATGAAAATCAGATCTAGCGGGCCATTTAGGGGCTTCCGATAAAGATAAACCCTTTCCGCCCCAAGGGGCACCTTTCCCTGAAAAGGGAAAGGATTTCAAGGCCCCAAAGGAAAAATGGCAAGTAATATTTTCCCCTGACTTATGAGACAGCCTCTTTTCTATATCTGCCGGGCATCCCGTGCCTGGTAACTTAGAGTGAATGGGTGAGTCCGAGCTTATGGGGCATCGGCCTTATCGTCAAAGCGGACCATTTGGGCTACCGAAGGCTTGCCCATCCGGTCTACATAGAACAACATGTAGTAGCCCGGAGGTAGGTTACCTTCCTGCATGTTGGGGGTGCGGAAGCTCACACTACTGCCGCGCGACCCGGTGATTTCCAACTCTACAAATTTTTGCCCCCATTCACCTCCGTGGGTAGCCGAAGGCAACTTGATGAGCACCAGCGACTGCTCTTCAGTGAAGGGGTTGCTGGGTAATCCTTCCAGGGCTACCTGGTACTGCTGATCGCTTTGCAGGAGGTAGTAGGTTTTCTCACCAATCTTGGATTCGAAGGTAGCGCCATCGCGGGCTGATCCGGTGAGGCCTTTGATCTCAGCCCTTCGGTCCCCATCGATGTAGAGGTAGGGTGGAGAAAAGATTTCTGCGGTCCAGTTTTCCGTGGGGGTCACATTGCTGCCAGGCTGCTGCTTAGCCATAGTGCCGTCAGTAAAGAAGTACACGTCTAGCTCTACCAGATCGGGATTGGGCAAGGGCTGGCCAGCATAGAGTGGGTCCTTCGGAGGGGTCTTTTCCAGGCTCACAGTGGCGCGGGCCGAGTTCCCCCCGCTTACCCATACTCTGCCGTCAGGCAGCAAGATTGCCGTGTTGTGATACAAGCGAGGCTCTACGGCCTCAGCCATCCGCTGCTGGCTATAGCCCGTCATTTCTCCCTGGCGGTTGTACTGGGGCGTCAGCATGATAGGAAACAACACCGCTCCGTAGAAGTCATAGTTGGCTCCGTTGATTACCAGAACCTGCTTGGTAGGCAGGGTAATGCCGTAGTGCATGGTGCGGTCGTCCTGAAACTGATCTCCCAGAAAGTCGGGATCCTCTGTCCAGGCTCCTTGTCCGCGGTCGGCTTTGGGGTCGAAGATTTCAAGCTTGGCGGAGCCACGGCCACCCACAAAGTGGTTGGGTACGGTAGCGCCCAGGGGCAACCGGGTTCCGGCGGAAATGGGCTGACCACCCAAGAGGGCAATTTTGTCGGTATCGGGGATTTGGAAGGTGGTGCCGTAGGAGGTCACGATGTCCGGACGGTCGGGTCCGCGCTCAAAGGAAACCTTGGGGTTTTCGGCATCTCCGCCTACCTCCATCCAGTAAGTAAACTTAGTGCGGCGCATCCACTTAGTATCCGCCGTGCGCAGGCTCACCCAGTCACCCTCCCGGGTCAGGTAGATCCGGTTGCCTTCGTAGAGGTAGTTGTGAGGATATAGCTTAAAGGCATCTTTCTGGTAGGCCTCCTGACACCGGATTGGGCATTCGCAGGGTACCCTTTCACCCAGTTCTGGGTCGATGCCCAGTTCATCAAAGAACTCCATGTCCAGACAAACATCAGGATGCGTAGGGTTAGGCAAGCGGGTATCAAAGGGACTGTTGGTCGTGTTTTTTACGTCCAACGCTTTCCAGGCTTGTTGGGCCCCGCCTGCAGCAAAGGCGTAGGGATCGAAGAATTCTACGTAGTGATTGATCTCGAACTGGTACATTTCGGGGAAGCCTTTGTCAAACCCTACGAAACCACTGAAGATGGCAAAACGGCCATCGAGCAGGGGTACTAAGGTGGGGTACCAACGGCCGCGCTTCATTAGGCCGGAGAACACCCACGGGTTGTTGGGGCCTTTCCAGGGAAACCGCCAATCGATGCCCTGCCAGTCAATATCCAATTCGGCCCGCCAATCAAAGATGTAGGAAGTATTGGCCCCGGTACGGTAGGGAAAATAGTACTGCGTACCGCCCACAAACATGGCATTGCCATCCGGTAGCTGTAGATGCCCGGCACAAAACATGTCGTTGGG
>JBCBHI010000376.1:0-5399 GCA_038525885.1 Bacteroidota bacterium | reverse complement strand
AGGTTGGGGAGCAGGAAAAGAAACAGGATGAGTATGTATCTCATAAAAAGATAATTAAGGTGTCTGTGGAACTGACCCAGTTTAATGTGGTGGGGTTGAAAACGATGAACCCTAACCGTGGAATTATTGGGCCCACTATGGAGTCCTGCCGAAGTTTTTTTTCCTGCTCCCCAAGCTAATGTCCGCCCAAGTAACCCTGGCAGGCACTACCCAAGATGCCGAAACTGGCAAGCCCGTTCCCTATGTGAATATTGGTGTACTGAATCAAAACATCGGGACGGTATCTGGTCCTGACGGGTCTTTTACTTTGGTAGTCCATAATGAAAACCTTCAGGATACCCTCAAGCTTTCCTCGGTTGGTTACACCCCTCTCCTACTCGTGGTGGATGCAGCTGCCCAGAAACTAACCACGGGCACCTATCTGCCTCTACAGCCCCACGTTATGGAACTGAGCGAGGTGGTGGTAGAAGGAAACCGACCTAATGCGGTGCTGCTAGGCAACAAAAACCGAACGGAACTACTTCAGGTAGGATTTCGGGAGGCTACCCTGGGTCACGAAGTTGGAATCCGGTATAAAGTGAAGCACCCGGATACCTTCTTGAAAACCTTTCGGGGTTACATTCTGAATAACAATAGCGAAACCATGCGTTTCCGGCTCAACTTCTATACCGTGAAGAAGGGCTGGCCCGGTGAGAAGTTAGTACAACAAAACATCCTGTTTACCCTGGACCAGGAGGAAGGTGTATTTGAGGTAGACCTCACTCCCTACAGCATCTTTATGGATGAGGACTTCTTTTGTACCATTGAGCTGATAGAGAACCAAAACCAGGATGAGGTTATCATGTTTGCCGGTACTTGGTTGGGTACTAAAATGCCCTTCAGAGAAACCAGCCAAGGCAAATGGGATACCTACCGGTCCGTGAGCCTCGGTTTTCAGATTGACGCAGCGTATTAGCACGCATTTTACATCAAAATGGCTAGATTGAAGGATGGGATTACCTGACCTGAAGGGCCGGATTCAGTCAATAGGTGAATACTTCCTCACTGGTAAAACCAGAGAAGAAATCTCTGCCCTAGCCACTACCTATTCTGTAGGGCTCACGGCGGAGGACCTAGTCTCGCTAGAGACCTATTTGCATCATCCGCCGCCTAGCCCCCTGTATCAGCCTTCCGAACATGGTCTGGGCACCTGGTTGGCCTGCTGCCAAACAGCCATTTTCGAACTTGCCTTCCAGCTCAAAGACCAGGCACTACCTTTTTTGCGCAAGCATGCCTGGGGTACCTATGATTGGCCCCAAGGGAACGCCATCGAAGTGATGATCCGGCTGGCAGCGGAAGGCATTCACACGGAGGAACTTCTGGCCGAAATACGAGAGATGTTTCCTGACATTCGGTTTGAGGCGCAGGTATATGCCATAAAGCCGCTCCTACCCTTGCTAGAAGGAGATGCTGCTTTGCAGAAGGTTTTTGATTCGCTGATGGAGATTGAAGAATTCGAAGAGGCTTACGAAGACATTACCTACGTAGAACCGGATCCTTACAATCTTGAAAGGGAACAATTCCACGGTATAGTCATGCAAACCGAGAAGGTGGAAGAGCATATCTGGAACAAGAAGGTTATTGCCGAGGTGCTGCTAGATCAGTTGGCTCATGGCTCTAATAGACGAAATAGTGAAAAAGTCAGGCTGAAAATTGACGAGGATTGCCACCTATTCCACTACAAGGATGGAAAATTGAATGAAGCATCCCTGGACGAATTCCTTCAGGCCGAGAGGATAGCCATCGCACATTGGACTTTGGAACAGGCCAATACCGACCCACAAGCAATCTTTCCTGTAGCTTTGACCCGGATCTCATAGATGCTAAGATTCACCACCCTATTTATCCTGATTAGCCTGTTTGGCATGTATGATGCCCAGGCACAGTCCATAAGGCGGAGTTCTGTATTCTTAGAGTTGGCCGGGAGCGGTGGCTTAGCTTCTCTGAACTACGAACGGGCCTTTGCCCAAGGTACCTACACCGAATACGCCTGGCGAGCGGGGTTTAGTTTGGCTCCTATCGATCAGAATAATGGTGTCGGGCTGGTATTCCCCGTAATGGCCGTGGCCTTAATAGGTCCTGCTAATCACCAATTGGAATTAGGCCTAGGTCAAGGCATTACCCTCACCACCCGGGGTAGCTTTTTCGCCTTAACTACCGCAGCTGTTGGGTACCGATACCAAAGCCCGCGTTCGCCCTGGTTTTTTCGGGCTACCTATACCCCACTCATCTCTTACCTGCTAGATTTCCAGGTACAACAATGGGCCGGGCTTAGCCTGGGATATACTTTTAACCCACAGGCAAAATGAAGCGCATCAGCATTCTTTCCATCTCTTTGATTACCCTTTTTGCCTGCAATTCGGAGCGCTTGTTCGAAGGCCCCAATGCCTTCCAGGATGGGTTTGAAGGTGCGTCCTCCTTGGAGGATTTGCTATTGCCGGAGGACATACTTTGGTCATTCACCCAACAGACCTTGGCAGAAAACACCATCACCCTGGATAGCAACAGGGCTTACTCTGGCAACCAAGCCCTGCGGTTTGAAGCCAGAGCCTCGGGCGAAGGTTCGGTATCCAAGTGCAGCCTGGCCAAACAAAACATGGCCTTTTGGGCTGGAGAAACCGTACGGGTGAGCGCCCGGTATTTTCTAGCTGGCACCCAATCCGCTGAATGGCTATTCTTGATGGACCTGGAAGAACGAACGTCCATCGGGGCAGGTCCCGGCATGCGGTTGGCTTTGGTCAATAACCAGCTACGAATGGAGTACAAATTTCCTGAACCGGATGTGGTACAAACAGCCGGGCAGGAAATTGACCTACCACGAAACCAGTGGGTGGAACTAGTTTGGGAGGTGACACTCTCCCAACAGGATGAGGGTTCCGTACGCCTATGGCAGGACGATCAATTGATTCTGGACCAAAGCAGCCTCACTACCCTGCCTACGGACATCTTGTACTTTCAACAAGGCACCAAGGGAATGTACAGCAGCATAGAAATTGGGATTACTGCTAACTCTCAGGACAACGATCTTACGCTTTGGGTAGACGACTTCAGGATTGAGGTAGTGGAGTGAATCACAGCTCAATAAATAGGTCGGGGTCAAAACCATTGTAGGGTTCGTGAATGTACCCATGGGGATTACAAATAACTTCGGTTTCACCCACCTGGTAGCGGAAACAACTATGGGTATGCCCATGTATCCAGAAGTCCGGCCGGGTCTTCAGAATCAACTCATCTAGTGGTGAAGCAAAGGCGGCCGACAGAGGATCATGCAGGTAGCGTTCGGCGATTGATTGTATACTGGGCCCATGGTGGGTAATGACCACATTTTTATCCGTGGCAGTGTTTTGCAAACTATGCTCTAGCCACCTCCGCGAGGCCTGATGGAGCCGCAGGGTGTCGGTACTCCGCAACTTCGAAGAGGAAGAATCACTGGATACAAGGTGGTAGTCATTCAGTAATTCCTCACAAAGCTTACCGTGTTCAGTGGGCTTCCCGAAGAGATTGAAATCGGTCCAGAGGGTGGTCCCGTGAAAGGTGATCTCTCCTACCTCCACCGCTAGGTCCTCCAACAAGGAGATACGGGTGCCTTCGCATGCCGTCCTAATCTCCTCCAGGGTACCTGGGTAAGAACCATGGTAGTACTCGTGGTTACCCAAAACGTACAGGATGGGCACCTGAGGTAACTCTGCTAGCATCCATTGCGCTCCCTTCACCCCCACATCTACGTCACCAGCCATGATGATAAGCTCAGCCTGATCAAAAGCTATGGGTTGGGAACCAAACTCTCGATGCAAGTCACTCACTATTTGAATCTTCATACGACTACATGCTAACTAAATCACGCAAAAAAGCCTCACTCAGTAAGCAAGGCTTTTCCAACATTCTAACTAAACTCTGATATTCTTATTTTCGGTAGGTGGCAATGATTATTGCAACCTGTGATTGTAGTCCATTGGTGTCATAGCTTTCAGGTACTCCACTTCATCACCCTCCTAACTCCGCCCATTCCAAACCCTTGGCTCGGTAGTTATCCATGAACTCATAGCTATCTACTGCAGCTAAGATTTCTGCAAAATTGAAGGTGACAGCATAGCAACCCCGCAATCCCAAAATAGCCACACGGTCCTGACCTGGTTTGGTCTGACCATGGGTGGAGTGAAGTACCATGCAAAGGGAAAGGTCCACAAGTGTGATTCTGGTAAGAGGCAATAGAGTTGTTTTTATTTAGACTTATTATAAATAATAGCAATGATAGGGCACCTTTTCCACATTTACAAGCAGTGGCCCACTCTAGTATTTCGCAGTCAAGAGATTGACAAGGAAAAGAGGAACGGGACGATTAAAAAAGGAGTATTGAAGTGGCTAGAAGATACGGGCCAACAAGGTTTGACTGGTTTCGCTCTACAGAAATATCGACTGATCCCTGATCTCAAGACCTGGATCAATCAAAAAATTTGGGGACTACCCCTGCTGGATGGTCAAAATGGGATCACAAGGGGTGATCAAAGAAGGCACAGAGGACTCTAAGATTTTTAATAAAATACTTTGAGGCCTCTGTGCATATTATATCCTTCATAGCCAAAGCGAAGAAGGACTTCTTTTTCTCTCCACCTACACACGTTTCGGTCGACAAGTGTGGTAAAATAGGAATGGGCGTGAATCAATCTAAGCTGGATTTACCAAAGGTAATTCCCCCCAGGAATATGAACTGATCCGCTGTATTGCCCCCCAGGAATATGGACTGATCCCATGTCCCCCCTCTGCATATAATCTTGCGGAGCACACCAAGAAAAAAGCCCTACTCATTGAGTGGGGCTTTTTCACTGTATACCTAAAACTATTCTAATAAGCAGAAGGGCGAGACCTTCTGTGAAACGTTTACGGTTGATGTCAGAGGTAAAGTTCCTACCACCCAAACATGCAACTGTGTTGCAAATATAAATAAAAGATCTCTAAATGCAACATTGTTGCAGCAAGGCAAACCATGCGCTTACTTGCGTAACATTTTGCTGATTTTTGAAGTACAAGAATATTAAGATGAATAAATATACTCTTCTCATCAGGTCAGGGGCCCTCACTCTCCTGCTTTTCCTTTCAAGCAGTAGTTGGGCTGTTTTCCCGAATGATCCTACCGGATGGTCTCAGTTGCAATTGGTTAGGTACCATTGGGCGTGGTCTGATGAATATGAGATGGAGATCCCTATTCCTTCCTTTCCGCTGGCTCTCCGGGACCTGGAAGGATCTGATTTTACGCTGTCTGGTTTTTACCTTCCGGTAGAATTGGACAAAGGGGAAATCTTCTTATCAATGCAGCCCTATACTTCTTGTTTCTTTTGCGGTGGGGCTGGCCCAGAAACCGT
>JBCBHI010000375.1:0-5404 GCA_038525885.1 Bacteroidota bacterium | reverse complement strand
GATAGGTTGGCTGTTTGTATTCCGGGGGACTTTCCTGCCTGCCTTTGGCCGCGAGCGTATGTCAGCAGCCATTACCATTCTGGCCACCGTCGTTTCCTTGTGGATTTCCGTGGCGGCCATTCGGCATCTCCCCTTTATCGACTTCCGGCCTTATAAGGTTGGGGCGAATATTCCTACTGCCATGCAGCCCTCCGAACCCATCCGCTATATCTACATCATGGAGAAGGACGGGGAGCAGGTAGAGTTGGATGAATATCCTACGGATACTACGTACAAGTATGTGGATCTGAAGGTGGCTAACCCGGAGGCAATGCCTAAAATAACCGACTATTCCGTATGGAATGATGACGGTGATTTTACGGAAATGACCTTCCAGGGCCTCAAGCTGATGGTAGTAGTGCAAGATTTTGACAAGGCTAAGAAGAAAGGCTTAAAACGGCTGACTGAGCTGGCTGAGTTGGTAGAGAGCTATGGGGGAGAGGTTTTCATAGTGACTTCTTCCAATGCGGAAACCACAGAGAATTTCCGTCACGAATACCAATTGGCAATGCCCTATTATTTTGGAGATGCCACCTTGCTCAAAGCTATAATTCGTAGCAATCCAGGTATTGTATTGATGCAGGAAGGTACCATACTAGGGAAGTGGCATGCCAATGATTTCAAAGATGCTCGCAAAGACATTCCTAAGCTACTGAGATAGGTGCTGCGCTATCTGCTGAAGCGACTGGGCTACGGAGCTCTGGTAATTTTTGGGGTGATAATTGTCATTTTCTTGCTTTTCCACGCCCTTCCAGGAGACCCTGTGAGTATGGTAGCGGGTCAGCGAAGTGATATTGCCACCCGGGAAGCTATCACTAAGGAGCTAGGGCTTGATCGTCCATTGCGAGAGCAATTTGTCCATTATTTGGCAGATCTATCGCCACTTGCGGTGCATGAGCACAGTGACCAAGCACAGGAAAAGTATAGGTACCGCGTCCTGTTCTCGGTAGGGGAGGAGCGGGCCTTGGTTATCAAGCGGCCTTATTTGCGCCGCTCTTTTCAGACTAACCAACGGGTAGACGAAATACTGTGGCAAAACCTACCGCCTACTCTAGTATTGGCATTTTCGGCCATGCTGTTTGCTACCGTGCTGGGTATTGGCTTGGGTATTTTAGCAGCCATGTACCGCGGTACTGCGCTAGACGGAGCCCTGGTAGCCGGAGCTACCTTTGGCATTTCCATTCCCTCCTTTGTTTCAGCCACCCTCATCGCCTACATTTTCGGGTACTTGCTGCATGACCTTACCGGGCTCAATACCGTAGGCCAACTGTACGAAACGGATGTGTTCAAAGGCAGGCAGATTCACTTGGAGAATCTGATCCTACCTACGCTCGCTTTGGGGCTCCGGCCTTTGAGTATTATAGTACAGCTTACTCGGAGCAGTATGCTGGAAGTATTGAGTCAAGACTACATTAGGACGGCGCATGCGAAGGGTTTGAGGCCTAGAAGAGTCTTACTCCGCCACGCTCTCAAAAACGCCCTCAATCCGGTGGTTACTTCTGTTTCCGGTTGGCTGGCTCAACTGATTGCCGGTGCCTTTTTCATCGAAATTGTGTTTGACTGGAAAGGGTTTGGTTACGTCACCATCAATGCCGTGCAGACGCTGAACTTCCCGGTCGTTATGGGGGCTACGTTATTCATAGCCATTGTATTTGTGATCATCAACTTGCTGGTAGACTTGATGTATGCATTGCTTGATCCCCGAGTGCGCTTGAACTAGGCCCATCACTTGTATAAAATTCTGCTCACCACAAATACCACGAACAGGTTGCCCCCAACGGCTTCGATGGCACTTAGTCTTACCACTACATTGGCCGTTTCATAGTAGGGGGTGTCCAGGCCACCCAACATCAATTGGCTATAGAAGATGCCAGTCTTGAAGTGGCTGTCAACAACAACAAAATCTGGATACCTACTACCCTTTTGAAGTACCTGATCTTACGCTGGGTGTGCTCTAAGTCTTCTAACGAAGGAATAAACTTGAAGGCCATAAGGGATAGTGCGAGTGAACAAGTCTAAAAATATCCCTTATGGTCTGGTAGTTGTTGCGGACCTACAAATTTGTTTATGGTCGTAGGTGAGGCATTTCATTACGAATCATATCTGCAATGGGCTTGGCGTAAGACTTGGAAACGGGGATTACCTTCGATGAATTGCCCACCTTCAACTCAAATCCTACCACGCGTTTGTTGAGGTTGCGCAGGTGCCGCAGATTGACCATAAAGGAGCGGTGAGTCTGCACAAAGTTTTCTGGTAGCTGCTTTCTAATAGTAGCAAAGGTGTTGCGAAGCAAAGTGGAATGGATTTTTTCGCCGTCCTCCCAGCAGAACTGCACGTAATTTTCTTGGGCTTGCACCCACAATAGATTTTGGATGGGGAGAATTAGGCGGTCTTTGCCATTGTAGGATGAGAAAAGCACTTTCGATAGGGATTGCACTGGCTCAAAGGAATGGTGGTAAGCAGATGCCTGCATGGTTGTATAGTGTTTTTGGGTTTTAGCCACGGGGTAATTCCGGTGCCCTAATTATTCGTTAGTCCCATTATCACCGGGACGGTACTATCGGCAGGATGGTTTTTGGAGTTAAATGGTTTCAGCCCCAGACAATTTTTTTTGATTTTTTTCTGGGAAACTTTCCGTGGAACTATGTAGTGCTCTACGTAGTTGTTATATTTATGTAGTTAACTACACAAATTATGGAAGAAGATTTCATGCATAGCTTGGGTTATTTAGCATTGGCTGCCCGTTTCAAGCGCCTAAGCGATGCCATGATCCACAGTGGGCGACAGATGTATAAGTCACTGGGGTGGGATATAGAGCCCAACTGGTATCTGGTTTTCCGCTTGTTGGAGGAGAAGGGGTCTCGAACTATTACCCAGATGGCGGAGGACTTGGGATATGCTCATCCTTCCATGATTACCATGATCAAGAAAATGCAGGCGGCAGACTATGTGATATCCGTACCTGACGAGACTGATGGCCGGAAACAATGGATACAACTCACCAAGAGGGCTACTGACCGGCTGCCTGAATTTCACCAGCTATGGGACGCGGGTACTGCATGGACGGAGGACTTGCTACCCTCAGAAACTGGGTTTTTAGCAATGCTAGCCAAACTGGAGGCTCAGCTCAAAGAAAAAGACTTCAAAGACCGAACCCTAGATCGTTTTCGCCATGAAAAGTAACAGCCTCGATTTTGCTCCCGATACCTTTCGCACGCTGCTCAATCGGAATGCGGATTTGATTGAACGGTACTTTTCTAATCAAGAAGAAAAGAAGGCATATCATGATTATTCGCAACCGGAAGTAGCAGGCTGGTTTGATGAACCCTTGCCTGAGACAGGAATGGACCCTGAGAAGGTATTGGATATAGTAAAGGAGCGGGTATTGGATACGGCAACGAACAATGTAGGCCCCTATATGTACGCCTATGTGATGGCTGGCGGAACCCAGGTTTCTATTCTGGCGGAACAGCTAGCGGCCACCATCAACCAAAATGTGGGAAAATGGCACTTGGCTCCTGCCATGACGGAAATGGAAAAACGGGTGGTACAATGGGGGAGTGACTTGATTGGTTATGGAGAGGATGTGGCAGGGGTGATGGTTAGTGGTGGGTCTGCGGCCAACCTGGCAGGGCTTACCGTGGCTCGTAATCTCTTTTTTGCCAAGCATAACATTCGTGAGAAGGGACTATTTGGGATTCCTCCCTTCACGGTGTATGCTTCCCAAGAGGTACACAGCTGCATAGACAAGAGCTTGCAGCTGCTGGGCATAGGCACTCAGCAACTAAGGAAGATAGTTACCGACGACCAATACAGAATAGATGTGGAGGCTTTGCGTAGCCAAATAGCGCAAGACCAGGAGGATGGCTTTACCCCCTTCTGTATAGTGGGTTCGGCCGGTACCGTAAATACCGGAGCCATAGACCCCTTGGGCGACCTGGCAGATATAGCAGAAGAACACAGCCTGTGGTTTCATGTAGATGGAGCTTATGGGGTATTGGCTGCTACTTTGGAGGAATTACAACCCCACTACACTGGTCTGAAGCGGGCAAATTCCGTGGCACTGGATTTTCACAAGTGGCTTTACCAGCCCTTTGAAGCGGGCTGTTTGATGGTAAAGGACTGGGAGATTCTTAACCAGGCCTATTACAAGCAAGCGGATTATCTGGATACCTCGCTGGAGGATGATAGAAGACTGGATTTCAACGAGCATTACTTTCAGCTTTCCCGGTCGGCGAAAGCCCTTAAGATCTGGATGAGTCTGAAAACCTACGGGGCAGCACGCATGCGCAATATGATCCAAAAGGATGTTGATCTGGCGCACTACCTGGCAGAGCGGATACGGGAGTCTCCGGATTTCGAACTGGTGGCCACCTCCCATCTGGCTATTGTGGGCTTTCAGTACACGGGCGGCCTTTTGGATGGCGAGAAAATAGAAGAGCTCAACCGCAGGCTGGTTCCTGCTTTGGAGGAAGACGGCCGCATATTTATTACGGGCACCAAACTGAAGGGCAAGTTTGCTTTGCGGGCCTGTCTCATCAACCACCGTATGCAAATTCATACCCTAGACTACATGCTGTTTGTGATAGGTGAGGTAGCCCAGTATGTTACCGATGTGGTGGAAGAGTGATTATACATGCCATTCAATAGGTATTGGAGGGTGTTTAGTTTTTGATTTACTGAGTAAGAACCGGTGGTTCTACTCCATTGCACGGACGATGATGAGTAGTACCGAGGAATAAATTGGGCTATTTCGTCACTAATTTCTGGTATTGACGAATGGACATGTTACTTCCCAGCTTTTATGCGTTACCTAACATATGATTGCATAGTGTGCCTTTAGGATATTTGGCCAAAAACTCCAGACAGTTTTTGGGATTCAAACTACTTGTTGGTTTGGGTCAATAAACGTTGATTTATTCACAACCTTTGTTTGGATTTACGCGTCCTAAAAGTGTCTTATGTAACTCAAACCAGCACTTTTGGCATATAGGTCACCAGTGTTTAAACCAGTTTATTATGTCTTATTTCAATCCGCAACTCGGAGTTACCCGCTTCAGAGCTATTATCCTTAGTACATCGTCTCTTACCATTTCCAAGTATCGGCTACTGCTTAAGCTGCTACTCATTGTAGTTCCAGTGGTGTATGTGTATGTATACTCGCTGTTCAATTCGGTGGTAGAAGGCGTGATCCCCTTTATTATAGTTTTTTGCTTACTGATGATCCCTGAGTTATTGGTAGGCATTCAGCATTGGAGTCACGAATCGCGACAAAGCTTTTCTTTTGATAAAGAGACCCAACGATTCCGATTTCGAAGAGGAAAAGTGGATCTGGAGTTCTCGAAAGAAGAGATAGAAACAGCGG
>JBCBHI010000374.1:0-5425 GCA_038525885.1 Bacteroidota bacterium | reverse complement strand
GTTAATAAACGGTGGAACAGATACTTGGTTTCGGCAATTCCCATGAAAAAAAGACTGATTGGGCACGTTTCAGATTAACGGTTTATTCATCTTTTCATGGGCAATTCTGGCATTTTAATGGACCACTACCGACCTTCAGCACTTCACGATATTTTTTAAGAGTAAACACATGCAAGCCCCCACCCCTCCCTTCAAAAAATTGTTGGTTGCCATCCTTTTCAACGTTGGCATCTTCGCTATTTTCCGGTTTATGCCCCGGCTGCGTGCCGTTACTTTACATGCCATAGTCGTCAACTATTGGGTGTGTGTGGTTACGGGCAGCCTGTTTTCTTTGGATAACCCTAGCTGGGGTCAGATGAGTATAAGTGCGCCCTGGGTTCCTTGGGCAGTGGTGCTAGCCTTTATTTTCATTACCACCTTTCTGTTGATGGCTAATACCACCCAGCGGGTGAGTATGACCGTTGCTTCAGTAGCTTCCAAAATGTCCCTGGCCATACCGGTATTGTTTAGCCTGTTGGTCCTGGGAGTACAAGCCAAGGCATACGATACCTGGAATTACCTGGGTATCCTACTAGCCTTTCCTGCTATAGTCCTTAGTTCTTGGTCCAAGACAAAGAGGGAAGATTCTTCAGCCCCTCAGCGATGGAAATACTTGGCTTTACCCGTAGGGTTATTCCTAATGAGTGGGGTGCTGGATGCCACGCTTAACTATGTAAATCTCAATTTTATTTCGGAGGAATTTTCGCCAGTGTTCACGGTGATCCTGTATGGGTGTGCCGGTACCATTGGGATAGGGATATTGTTGGTAAGGAAGGAACTACCCTCTCGAAGAAGTGTGCTGGCAGGTATCATATTGGGGGTGCCCAATTATTTCTCTATCTACATTGTGCTCCGGGCGTTATCCTATTTTAATAACGATGGCGCCTTACTTTTTCCGCTGCTCAACCTGGGTATTATCCTGGGATCGGCCTTGGTAGGGGCACTGCTATTTAAGGAAAAGCAGACGCGAACGAAGGTGATTGGGTTGGGGCTGGCCCTATTGGCCATCTTTCTTTTGTCTTACCAGGAGCTTCTGGCTTAGCCGTATTCGGAGGTGTGGAGCTGGCTCCGCTGGTATCTCATCTATTTTGCTTTTTCGTATCAAGAATAGCTGTTGCTATCTTGCCGTAGAAATGCGTGTAATCATCCTTATCTGTGCCCTACTGCATGCCCCTCAGCTCCTGATGGCGCAGGAGGAGGTATCCGTGACTGAGGCTTTGGATCAAATGGCGGAGGCCATCCGGGCAGAGGCCTTTGAGTCGGCAGATTCACTTTCGGTTTGGATCCAAGGTCAATCCCTGACACCCTATGAAGAAATACGTTGGTCTGAAAACCAACTTAGGCTTTACCGTTCCCAGAATGAGTATGTGAAAGAGGCGGAGTTGAGGGACCAACTTCTTGGTCAGCTAGGGGCATGGGCCGAGGAGTCTAGTGGGGTAGTGGCAGACTCCTTGTTGTCTATACAAGCGGAGACCTTACTGAATCAAGGGAATCATTTCTATCGTCAAGGGCGCTACGAACAGTCTGGAAAGTATCTTCGGGAATTTCTCGCCTTGATTCCCAAAGTGGAAGACCCACTTCTGGAGGTAAAAGGTCTTAATCTGAAAGGAGTCCTGTTTTACTATGCAGGCGACCTTGATTCTGCCGTTTTGCAATTCGATGAAGTGACTCGTAAGGCGCTTGCGGCGGGAGACTCTACGCTGTGGATTAATTCGCTAGGGAACACCGCTACGATATATAAAGGGTTGGGTAACCTAGAGGCTTCCTTGTCGCGGTACCAAGAGGTGCTACAATTCGGCATATCTACCCAGGACACAACGAGTATCTTGCGGGGTACCACAGGTATCGGTCAGGTGTATTATGACTTGCAGGATAATGACTCTGCCTTGGCCTATTTCCGCTGGAATGTAGCACTGGCGCAGAAAATGGGCAGCCCCTACCAAACGGCATTTGGAGCTTCTGACTTGGCAGATGTTTATAAAAGGGTGGAGCAATATGATTCCGCCATCCACTTTTATGGGTTGAGCCTGCACCTGAGAAAACAAACCGGTGATATAGCCGGGCAGGCCTACGTACTGGAACGGTTGGGCGATCTCTACTATCGGCAGAACGAATTGGAAACGGCTTTGGCGTACGTAGACTCTGGATTGGTGATTGCTGAGGCGGAACAGTTGGCAGAAGAAAATTTTCTGCTAAATGGGTCCAAGTCGCGTTTGCTGAGGAAACAAGGCCTGCCTCGTGAGGCGCTTCCATATGCCTTGGCAGGCAAGCAATGGGCAGATAGCACCGGCCGGTGGGATCATAGGGGCGATGCTGCTGAGGAACTGTACCAAGTATATGAGCTGCTGGGCCAAAAGGCCTTGGCCTTTGATCAGTTGAAAATACACTTTGAGGTAGAGGACAGTGTGAGAGGGGAAGCTACTACCCGCAGGATAGCACGGCTGGAATATCAATACCAGGCAGAGCAAGAGCGGCAATTGCGGGAGGCAGAATCCGAAAAGGAACGCTCCCTATTTGAAGCACGACTCCGACTCAGAAACTGGATTCTGGTAGGGGTTTGTATCATCCTGGCCCTGGCTGTTTGGTTGGCCTTTACCTACCGTAGGTTCTTTCAAAGGCAGCAGTCGGACAGCCAACGACTAAGTAGGCTGGTGCAGCAACTAGAGGTAAAGAACGAAGAACTGATCCAGCTAAGGTTGGTAGAAAAGGAGCGTTCTGAAGAAACCCTGGCTATTAAAGATAGTGCGCTGGCGGCGATGGCTATGACCTCGCACGAGAAGGATGCTATTCTGGAGCAAATTACCCAGCGGGTACAACGGCTAGAAGAGCACCTGGGTGCGCAGCATAAGCCGGAGCTCCGGTCCATCTATAAGGACCTGAACGACACGGTGAACAAAGAGGAAAGCTGGGACAGTTTCCTGCACCGGTTTGAGGCGGTGCACCCGCATTTCTTTGAGCGCCTAAAGCGAGACTACCCGGTACTCACCAACAACGATTTGAAGATATCTGCCTACGTGAAGGTGGGCATGACTAACAAGGATATTGCCCAGGTTACCCACTTGGCGGTAGCGTCGGTGAAGAAGAATCTCAATCGGCTGAAGAAAAAGCTCAACCTTTCGGCTGAGGATAGTATCCGTGACTTTATGCTGGAATACTAATGCCCTGAGGTGAAGGGTTTCCTTTCCATCCTAGTTTTTGGCAAACAGGCTTCTGATAGTGACCACATTGAGTGGAAACTCACCCATTACATGCAGGAAGCTCAAGCCCAAGCCAGCGATGAAGCCCAGCTTATAGTCGATGGCAAAAAGGGCAACGATGCCTCCCCAAATGACAATGATCCCGATCGTCTTCTTGATGGAAAGGTTCTTATGCCAGCCAATAATGCTGGTTTTTGAGAACCAGTTTAGGTAATGGTATATGTAGGCGAAAGTGATGAAGATCTGTAGCCGAAGGAACAGCTTATCGTACCACACGAAGGAAGTGCCATCGGTCAGGGTAAGAGTTTTCCCAAACAGCACGTTGGTCATGTGGAAGTTGTTCTCAATCACCGTTTCCTTAGTGGCTTCAGGGAAGATGTAGAAGATATTGGAGGGGTCGAAAATGGCAATGAAAATAGGAGCGGCAATGGCTAAGCCCAATGCAGCAAACCCCCACTTGCTTTTGCTGCGCTTAGACCCAAAGTACATAAACAGCAAGGTGAATAGATAAACGTGAATGAGGGTGGGGAGCAAGAGACCAATAAAGAGGTAGTAGAATTCTATTTCTCGCAGCAGAATGCCCAGTACCGCCCCTACGCCAAGTACAGCCAGGCGTATGCGCCGGTCCTTGGTGAGGACAAAGGTGATGGCCAGCAGCAGGGTGATGAAAAGGAGTGTGTTGGTATATTCATCAAACCAAATCATGGCATCTGTCAGCCAACTGGGAAACCAAGAAGCGGTGGGATATTTATCGTTGACAAACTCCGGGAAAGCAAGCAGAAACGCTCCGGCGATAGCAATCCAGATCCATCGGCGTTCCTTCATGAAATAATCGCGCCCATGTAGCCAGTTGAGCTCAGTAAGGTAGTGCAAAGGCCCCAGCACCGCGTAGGCTACCAAAAAGCCCCGGTAGGGGAAATACAGGGCGAGGGCCAGGGAAATGATTACCAACCCTACATTCACTTGATCTACTCGCTTCGCCGTTAATGCCTGTGCCATAATGCTGCTTCGTATTCGCCAGGGGCAATTATAAAGTTTTTAGGTATTCGATGACGGCCTCCCGCTCAGGATCCTTAAGCCGATCCCCGAAATAGTGGCCTTCATTGCCGTAGCCGGGTAGGGTGGTATTGTAAATTTCTCTCTTCTTTCCGCTGCCTTCTTTGTACTCCCAACCTACGGATTCAAAATCATAAGCCCCCGGGGTGCGTTTCCATTTTTCCGGACGAAGCCTGCTATTGAGCAAGGCCTCCAGCGTGGGGACGGAGCCATTGTGCAGGTAGGGTGCCGTGGCCCAAATTCCATCTAGTGGAGGGGCTACATATCCTTCTTCGGCTACTAGCTGCGAATAGGGCTGGCTGGTAGCAAACCAACTTTCGTTATACCAGGTAGCCAAGCCGCTTTGGCGGGTGAAATAGAGCGCCATGTACGGATCCGTGCCCACCTGAACCAAGGAAACCAATTTGTTGGGGTAGGTCCACTGGTCTCCGTACGTACCGTGGCAACGGCTGCATCGGTCCTCGAATACTGCCTTGCCTTTCAAGGCTAAGTCCTGGTTGATTGCCTGCGGGTAGGCAGGGGGCTCCAGTGTTTTGCCCCATGCGACTACATCTACGAATTGCTCTTGTACTTCTCGGGCTTCGGTACTGTCTTCGATGCCCAGTACAGAGGCCTGCATCAGCAGTTTGCTGAAATCGCCCCGGCCCATACCGTTCCAATACAAGGCGGTTTTCTTTTTGAGGTGCCAGAGGGGAGGGACATCCGCTGCCAGGGTATAATCGATCATCTCCCAACCGGGCTCCTCCTGATATTCCAGAGTGACAGGGTCTCGCCGTAGCACACATCCCTCCTCAAGCCGGAAGGCTGGATTCGGCCCATCAAAGGGCGTGATGATGTAAGGAGCGGTGGAGGCCAAGAAGTTGCCGTAGTTTTGGTAAGCCTCCCACTCATGGCTGTCCTTGCCGTATTCTTTCTTCAGTATGGCATTGAGTAGAATCAGGCGCCGCCCTTTGTTTTCAGCGTAGTCATTGTTCACCTCACCCAGGCCCAGTTCGAAGCTGCCCAGGAGGGTTTGGGCATGGCAAGAAAAGCAGTTGGCCCTAGCTTCAATGTCTTTACTCATGAAAATGGCGTCAAACTAGCTAGCGGCAACTGCTTTTCTTGCCATGCCCAAACCCTCCTGGGCAGCTTCG
>JBCBHI010000373.1:0-5436 GCA_038525885.1 Bacteroidota bacterium | reverse complement strand
CGTTTTCCTGTGCATAGGCTGCCAAGCCTGCCCCGCCAAAAAGGCCTTGCTCTTCGCCGGAAAGCCCTACGTAAATAATACTGGTCGGGAAATCATACTGGCTTAGCACCCGAGCTGCCTCTATAGTACCTGCCATACCACTGGCATTATCATTGGCCCCGGGAGCATCGGTCTCAAAGTCCATGGCATTGCTGGCCCGGCTATCAATGTCGCCACTCATAATCACGTAGCGGTTAGGGTAAACTGTGCCTCTTTGAATGGCCACCACGTTCACCACCCAAGCGTCATGAGGCACCCGGCGGTTGCCCTCCTTGGTTACCAGGTCTTTTTGGTAAAATACCTCCAGGCAGCCTTCACAGTCAGCGGATATTTGATCAAACTCTGCTTTGATCCATCGGCGAGCCGCGCCAATGCCACGGGTGTCTGATACGGTATCTGAGAAGGTGTTTCGTGTGCCAAATCCGGCTAAGGTGCGAATGTCAGCTTCGATCCGTTCTGCCGAGACGGCTTCTATGATCTCATACATTCGGCCATCAGTGGCAGTGTTTTGTGCTCCTACTGCTAAGGGTAGCCCTAGCAACAGCCCCAGAATATGACGTAGTTTCATGGTTACAATATCGGTAGTACGTCGCCGAAATTGGGGGTATTCAGGAGCCAGGACAAGGGGCTTTATGGGAGTGGTGTGGCCCCATGTCGTCAGGATTACTTTATTTCTGCCTGGTTGGCGTCTTGGGGCTGGGTAAGGGCCACGATTTGGTGAATAACCCGGTCCAAATCATGGCTTGCATCTTGCAGCAGGCCTAGAAAACGGCGTTGCTCCTCTGGGTCTTGAGATTGCAGGGTTACGTTTACCAGGCCCATTAGGGTAGCCAAGGGCCTACGAATTTGGTGCGATTGGGTGCTGGCTATCTGCTGCAGCTGCCAGTCCATTTGTTTTATCTGGGTCAAATCTACCACTACCCCCTCGTAGTGCGGTGGCGAACCGTCCTTGGGTACAATCTTTTTGGCGGTTTCCATGAAATGGATCACGTCTCCGCCTTTGGACAACCCGGAGTTTTCATAGTGCCTTACAAACCCCTGTTCTTCCATCTGCCGGATGTACTCATCCCGTTTTGCGGGATCGTTGTAGTATTTGGTAGCGTCGCCTTGGCAGAATTCATCCAGGGTTTCGTAGCCAAACATCCGGTGAAAACTTTCATTGGCCATCAGGATTTTGCCTTGGGTATTGCTGCGGTATACGCCTATCATGCCGTGCTCAAACATGTGGCGGTATAGGCTCTCACTTCCCCGGAGCTGGTCTTCATTTACTTTGTTTTGTATAGCAATGGCCGCCATACGGGTAAAGGCCATCAGTAAGTCATGGTTCTGAAGTGACTTGCCCTTTTTGAAAATCAAGGCACAGCCCCCAAATACCTTACCGCGGCGCGTAAATCCTATCTGATAAATATCTCCGAACTGGAAAAGCGACTCAGCCGTTTTGCAAATGCCTTTGGGTAAAGTTCCCAGGGCCAAAGTGTACAAGTCCTTGGTGCGGGTTAGCTCCCCTGATTTCAGAAAGTCGAAGGTAGATTCGTTGATGGCGATTTGATAGTTGGTGGGGCTATATCCGGTCCGTGTGGCCAGATCCATCAGCACCTTGGGCAAGCCCACCATACTACGCGTATGGGCCACCCGAAACTGGTCGTGGGTATTGACGGCCACAAACGCGGCTCCGGTTATGTTTTTGATTTCCCGCCCTAGAAATTCATAGAGATTTTCCTCCTCATGATTGAAGTCTAACAACCGGATGGCTGTTTCTTCTAAATAGGAAACCCCCACCTCTGTTTCGGTAGTGGAAGGGGTGCTTACCATGGCTGTCTCAGGGGAATTGAAACTCATAGAAAAGACCTCGGATATGTAGTTGAACAATTAGTTCTAGCTCTTTTGACATAGTAAGATAGCGATACAGTTTGTGAGGTAATACTGATATCGATGGTTTTCAGAAAAAAACAGCATCAACCTCTCCATTTTTGCTATGAAAATTTCTCTGTTTGAGGCTCTAATTGATTCTGTCGTAGAGCTTCCGGTCAAGGCTAGTTAATCGTGTCCCTTAGGTTTTGCCTGGTAATCCTTATTTGTAGAGCATTGGTAGAGTACCAAGATGGTAAAATGTTATGCATAGTATAATACCTATGCCTTAGCATCCATTGGACTTTCAAATTTTACATGAAAGAAAGACTCTTTTATCTTGATTGGCTTCGGGTAGGTGCCTTTGCTCTACTCATGATATTTCATTGCACCCGATTTTTTGATTTCTTCCCTTGGCACATCAAAAACGAAGAACAGAGCGAATGGGTCACCCAATTTTTCCTGTTTTCTACCGCTTGGCGGATGCCTCTGATATTTTTCGTGTCCGGCGCAGGTACCTTTTTCGCTCTGCAATCTCGTGGAGCTGGTTTCCTCCAAGATCGGTTCCGACGGCTTCTTATACCTTACATATTTGGCATATTGGTGTTGATTCCGCCCCAGAAATTCCTGGAGTACCGGTTTTATGGTGGCGAGTTGAATAGTTTTTGGTCCTTTCTTTCAGCCTATCCTAGCGACCTTTTTTCGGCTCCGCTAGGTTGGAATTTCATTTGGTTTGGCCACTTAGGATACCACATTTGGTATTTACCCTACCTATTGGTGCAGACCCTGATGCTATTGCCGGTTTTTCGGTGGGTCAACTCCCGCACCGAGGTTTTGCCATGGAAGCTTTCTTCTGTCCTGGTTGGGGTTGGGGTGCTGGTGTTGACCAATGTTTTACTAAGGCCTTTTTTTCCGCAATACCTTAACTGGGCAGACCTCTTTCATTTCCTTTTCTTTTTTGCCGCAGGTTATGGTTTTGTGAAGGTTCGAAAGTCCCTTTTGGGGCTGCTATCCAAGCATATAGGTTGGGTGGTGGCTATTGCTTTCCTCTCCACCTTGCTTACCCATTATTTCGCTCTTTATACTCCTTACATGATCAAGTGGATAGATACCCCCGATGGATCATGGGACTACCGTGGGTTTGTGGCCCTGCGTACGGTCAATGCTTTTGCCTGGGTAGCCCTTCTACTTTGGTTGGCCTACAGGTACCTTAATCGCAACCCAAAGTGGCTGGCAAATGCCAACCAGGCTATATTACCCATTTACCTATTGCATCAGACCTTTATCGTCGGCATTGGGTATTATGTCGTGCAGTGGTCCGTATCCCCATGGGCGAAATTTCTCCTGATTCTATTGGGTACCTTGGTTTCCGTAGGGCTGGGATAT
This sequence comes from Bacteroidota bacterium, assembly GCA_038525885.1. Lineage (GTDB taxonomy): Bacteria > Bacteroidota > Bacteroidia > Cytophagales > Cyclobacteriaceae > DMST01. The sequence goes on along the minus strand of JBCBHI010000373.1, from coordinate 2,163 downwards.
GTTCTGGTTTCCAGGGTTGGGGTACTCAGGTTCCTTTTTGGGATGAAACCGAAGTAGGGTTTTATTTCAACTCTTGAGTCATATCAACCACCTGGTGAATCACTCCGTCTAGTTTGAGGGTAGAAAGCTTCAATTGATCTAGATAACGACTTTTCAGGGCGGGGTTTTCTTCTTGCATCATCAGGTCAATCAACCCCAGGATGGAGGCTACCGGCCCTCGTATTTTGTGTGACTGAACGGCAGCTATGTCTTCCATCTGCAGGAAAAGCTGCTTTTGTTGGGTAATGTCGGTGATCACCCCTTCATAATAAGGGTCGCCTCCGCTAGCAGGGCATACCTTTTTTACCGATTCCAATAGGTACACCTTTTTGCCTTGGCGGGTTCGTCCCGTCCATTCGTGCCTGTCCAGATGCCCATACGCCTCTATTTGGCGGACCCAGCACTTTCTCGCCTCCACATCCCAGTAGAAATCCTGCGCATGCACCCCCTTCATATCCTTCGCTCCCTGATAGCCGAATAGGTCATAGAAGGCCTGATTGGCAATGATGATTTTACCCGCTTTGGTGCTGCGGTACATGCCAAACATGGCATTCTCAAATATATGCCGGTACCGCCTTTCGCTATCTCTAAGCTGATCTTCGGCCTGTTTCTTTTGCAGCGCAATAGCCGCTTGCCGTACGAACGACGCAGTAAGTTCCTCGTTCTGGAGGGTTTTTCCTTTTCTGAAGAACAAAGTAGCCCCACCGAAAACTTCCTCTTTTCGGGTAAAACCAACTTGATGGATCTCGACTATTTGCAATAGCTTTTCTAGTACATCGGCTACCGTTTTGGACAAGGTGCGTAGGGACAGCTCATAGATGGAATCGAATGAGATGAAATTGCCTGAAGACAAAAAATTATAGGTGTTCTCGGGAAGCTTTACTGAGGTGGTATGGGGGTCGAATCCCAGGATCCTGGTAATATCCTTGAGTCGATTACTTATGCCTGCGATGTACCGGCTTCTAGAATAATATCCTGGCTCAATAGAACTTATTACCACTATAGAGGCCCCAGAAAAATGCATGATGGTATCCCCAATGTACTGGTACAATTCCTCGCCCTGAGTCTCTGCATCCATTAGCTGTACTGCGGTATCCGCCAGTACTGAAAAATTTTCCATAACAGGTAGTCAAAAAAATCTATGACTGTTCGGCCAAAAAATACACGCGCCTTCTTGATAAAAACTGGTTTCAAGAGGGATTGGTTTTCTAATCCTTGCGAATGTAAGATGCGTGACCTGTCAGGTGGTAGCAGGGCATTAATGAGTACTAATGCTTTTCATCCACTCTAGCAGATCTTCTACATCAACAATGGACCAACTGTGTGGGTGCCGCGTGCCATCTGCGCGGTATCCCTTGCCGGAAGTACTCTCGTAGGAGATGTTCTGCCAACCGTGATTTTTTGAAAGCGTTTGTTGCAGTTGCAACAAAGTACCGGAGTTGGTTTCTGAGAGGGATTGTACCCCTCTTTCCTCTTTCCACCATTGCAAATCAGGCTCAGTATATAATCTGACGGAGATGGTTTGTAGAGCACCAATATTGGTGATGTTAGCCGTGGAGTACGTGTAGGGAGATGCCTGTTCATACCTGGCTAAATCCTTTGAGGGCGTACCCAAGGTGTTATGGAAGAGCTGTTTCAGATACTGTCCTTCACTCACGGCAGGCTGGGCTACGTTCCGTTCTACCGCCAGAGTAGCATGGTCATAGAGCTGTTGCAGATCTACCGGAGAGTCCACCACAAAGACGCCTTGGGGCTGAACGGTTTGCTGGTTGGCTACTAGAAACTGACAAAACAATAGGGCAACATTGCCACCGCTGGAATAGCCCCCTATGACCACGTTTTGTGTGGGCTGGTTTTCCTTTTCTAGCAGTTGACTGGTGAGCCTGGCTAAGTATTCGGTTTCTTCGGCGCTCAACCATAACCGACGGTTGAAATTGAATAGCAGTACGGAATACCCCTCCTGCTGGGCGGCTTCCAGCACAGGAAATTCTTCCAGGATGTTTTCTGCCGGCTGACCAAAGCCAGGAAAAAGTATCAATACTCCATCGGCATCCGCGGTAGGATGCCATTGGTAGGGTTCTGGAGGAGTAGAGTTGGGTGGCTGGCCGTATGCCGTAGTGCACA
>JBCBHI010000372.1:0-5471 GCA_038525885.1 Bacteroidota bacterium | reverse complement strand
GATTGCCTTGTACGCAGGTATGGTAGAGGCAGGTAAGGAGGGGGCGCGGGAAGTGCTCAGGGAATCTATAGTGTTGCACGAGATTTCCCTGGCAGTGCTCAAAAATGGGGGCATTGCCCCAGGTATGGATACCAAAACAGATTTACCCCCCACCTCGGAAGAGCTATTACCCATACTGCGGAGAGCAGAAAGACTTTGGGAGCGCTACCGCAGCCAGGCAGATATAGTAATGAAGGCCTTGCCAGATCCTGTACTAGGGTTTAGTGAACAACCAGAGGTACTGGCTGCAGTGGAGTTTCTAGAAAAAAATGCCGCCCGCCAACTGACATTCAACAATGAACTGGTTAAGGCATATGTAGCTGAAAACCAGGCTAAGCAAGGTAAATTGACCGTGGTGTTGGTAGGGTTGCTTTTGCTCAATGCCGCGGTGATGGCCTTAGGGATTGTGCTATTTCAGAGGAGATTTATCGATCGGCTAACTCGGCTGGCCACCCGCTCAAAAAAGCTGGCAGAAGGAGAATATTCTACCGAGATGGTCGTAGAGCGTGACCCTCGAATGAATGCCATTTCCCAATCGGTACAGCAACTTTCGGGTATCGTAGGGCACTCCGTGAAACTATCAGAGTATGTGAGTCAGGGCAAATATGATTATCCTATCCCCGCAGAACTCCGAGACCATCACTTGTTGTCGGCCTTGAAAACTATGAGCCAGCAAATAGAGGTGGCTGCAAAAGAAGAACAGAAAAGCGAATGGATTGCTAATGGATTGGCCCAGTTGGGTACCCTCTTATACCAGGACCATGGTAACTGGGATGTCCTAATTGATAAGTGGCTCAAAGCCATGATTGACTATCTGGGGGCCAACCAAGGAGGAATCTTCCTGAAAAAAGAAGGGGAGGAACCCGTTATGGAACTAAAAGCCACTTATGCCTGGAACAGGAAGAAAAAGTCCCAAAAAGAAATAAAGCCGCTAGAAGGGCTCATCGGCCAGACCTGGGTAGATAAGGAGCCGATGTTGCTTACGGATATCCCTGACCACTATCTCCATATCAACTCTGGCCTTGGGCAGGCCAATCCTCGGTCTCTCACCATACAACCTCTCATCTATCAGGACGATGTAATTGGGATAGTAGAGCTGGCCACCTTTCAGGAGTGGACCGACCACGAACTGGATTTCCTGAAGCGCGCTAGCGAAAACCTGGCGACTGCCCTAGACTCAGGTTTGCGTCATCAGCAAACCCAACGCCTCATGGAGCAGTATCAGACCCAAAACGAGAAAATGCGGACCCAGGAAGAGGAACTGAGACAAAACCTGGAGGAGCTTAGTTCTACTCAGGAAACTATCGTTCGGAAGGAACAACAATACGAAGCGCGCATTGCAACCCTGGAAGCAGAGCTTTCCAGCTTGCGTGCAGCTTCGGTTCCTCATCCTAGAATGGCCGCTGCGGGTGATACTATGATCCCGCTAGACCAAACCGGGTGATGACTGGGGGGGCGCTGGAACTCAAGCAGTAGGGGATGGGTAAGGCTGGTGCCTACGAGGGACTTCCCCCACTAATACCCTTGCCAAAGCCTCGGAGATGGCATGGTCTTCCTCCAGGCGGTCTAGCCAGAAAAACTCACCCGAGGGGTTCACCTCCAAAAACACATACTTACCCTCAGGGGTCACAATGAAATCGGCTGCACCGTAGTTGAGCATCAAGGCGTCCATCAACTTAAGCAGAGCATCGGCTACTGGCTGTGGCAAGGCATGTGGTTTCCATTGATCCAGCATGTTGGCCCCATCACGACGCCAATCATGCTTGGCGGCCTCACTACTTTGCGAGTCTATTTCCCAAGCAAAAATCTGGGTACCCACTACCGTTACTCTCAGTTCTACGGCCTTTTCTTCCTTGGTTTGGAACTGCATAGGGCACAGGGTGAGCGATTCACTGTCCTCCAGATGCTCGGGCTGTAGTACATTGGTAAATACTACGGTTTCCTTGCCTTGCTCCATGATGGCGAATGAAGCCTGCATCTTGGTGATCACCTCCCGACTTTCGGTCGTTTGGGCCTGATAGAACCCACGCATCTGCTGTGGATCGTTGCTAATGAGCGTTTCTGGAATATTCAACCCTAGCTGATGGGCAAGTTGTAGTTGCAACTGCTTGCTGCCAGCGGCTTTCACTCTCCATACCGGATCCAGAATAAAGCTGGTTTGACTTAGCATAAATCCCTGAAAAGAGTAATCCGCCTCCTGCCGGGCAGAGCTCCAGTATTTTTGTTCAATCCTCTTGGCCAGTCCCTCACCCAAGCGCTGGCGGCGGTACCATATAGCGGTCAGGTCAGAGAGGTCGTGCGTTACTCCCCGCTGGTGCAGGGCATGCTGCCACTTACCCTGTGTAAAGCTACTTGTCAGGGTGGTCTCACCAGGGTACATATCCGTATCAAACCGAATCACCTCCGATCCCTTGGCTTCCAACTTTTCCGTTACCCGTTCTATACACTCATTGTCCTCGGTATAGGTAATAATCAGGACTTTGCTCATGTTGTCTTTTTCGCTTCAATTAGATGATGTAAATGATCCGCAATAGCCTCGCCTATAGGCAAGTCTAGCTCCTTCTGTAACATACCCCATTCTCCGGCGGGGTTTACCTCTAGGAATACATAGCCGCCTTCTGGCAGTTTGATCAAGTCGATGGCCCCAAAGTGCAAGCCAAGCGCTTGCATGTACCCATGCAATGCAGAAGTAACCGAGTCTGGCAAGGAACAGGCCTGCCAGGGAGTACCCTGTTTGGCCCGTTTCCAATCCGTTTGCCCCTCCACTGTTTGGCTGGCATCTATCTTCCCAGCAAAGCAACGGCCTCCTACGTAAGCTACGCGCACCTCATAATCTTTGGGGATGGCCCGTTGGAAAGTCATGGGGCACAGGCGCAAGGAGTCCATTTGGTCCAGCACCTCTACCGTAACCCTGCTAGTGTATACGTGCGGGGCATCTCCCTCCATAGACCAGGCCAGGGCCGTCATCATTTTGGTGACTACCTCTCCTTGTTGGGCATGGTAGAAAGCACGCACCGCATCAGGATCAGAGGTGATCAACGTTTCCGGTACGGTAAGCCCTTGGCTTTGGGCCAGCCGTAGCTGTCGGAGCTTATCCTCACCAGCGCGCACTCTTTCCGGTCGGTCTATCCAGGGGCAATCCATTAGCGAAAGTAACGCGGATTGTTGCACTGCTGAGGCTTCCTGCTCTGCTGTTTGCACAAAGGCGGGGTCCATATCCTGGACCACCTGAGCACCTACCAGCTTCCGGTTCCACACACCCGCTACTTCTTGATCTGTAAACTGGATATGATCGCTCTCCCAAGTGACCGAAAATCCTTCGGTACCCACGCGCTCATGTATCACCCATTCCGTAGGGTAGTCATCGCCGTTATACCGCACCGGAGTATATCCCAGGGTTTGTAGCCTGGTTGCTACCATATCAGTTACGTAATAGTCTTGGGAGTGGGTGAGTAGGAGAACCTTGGACATAGTAGGAAGGCAATAAATAAACACTTAGGATCACTCTTAAAACCTGGGGGCTTCCTTTGTTGGGTGGTTAAAATAGGACCACGAGTGATTCAAGCCCTTCTCCCCTGAAGCTATGAAGGGTGAAAAGGCACAGAGTCCACAAAGATTTTTAATAAAATACTTTGCGCCTTTGTGCATATGGTATCCTTCATAGCCAAAGCCAAGAAGGACTCTTTTTTCACTCCACCTACACTCGTTTCGGTCGACAAGTGTGGTAAAAATGGATTGGACGTGAATCAAGCTAAGCTACCCATACATAATGAGTTAGCGTGGATATTTGGAAAGGCCAGGATAAGTATGGGTCATAAAAAAAGACGCAACCCCAGGCTGCGTCTTCTGTAGTTTCATTCGCCAGTCTTTACTCGCTCAACAAAGCTTCGTCCTTGTCAGAGGGATACTTGATGGTGAAAGTGCTCTCGTCAGTGTCAGAAGGGTGCTTATGAGTAGATCCGCCACGGATAGAAGACTGGTTCTCTAGGAACTGAGCAAAGAAAGGGGACTTTTTATCGTCTTTTTTCATTGTAGTGTGAGTAAAGATTTAGTTAATGGATTAGGTCTATAATACTGTGGTGCAAGGAAGAAACGGCCGTTAGGGAGTCTCTTTTTTCAACCACAATTGATCCTAAATATAATACGATTCTCCAATGAAAAAACCTGTATAAGAAATACAGATAAAGATTTTTTGCACGCTCGTCACACTTCTATAAGTAAATACCGAGCTTCTACCCTTATTGAATGAAAAGACTAATCGATTCATGGTAGAAATACTTCCCAAACTGGCAAAGCTTGGCCCTCGAAATCAAACAAAGCCTGATTCTCCCAAGGCGAACCATCTGTGGCTTCTGGCCCTTTCCAGGCAATGAGTTCCCCGCCCCAATAGCAGTATCCCCGGCCCATGGCCACTTCCTGGGTAGTCAGACTTCGGATTACCCGCATGAAATCCTTTTGACCCTGCGGCGTGGCCGGGTAACTGGGCAGAATGAGCTGTTCTGCCAGGCCCACGATATTGTTGGTATGGTCTGCCCAGTCCAACGTAAAGGGATAGGCCGTTTCAGCAATGAGTACTCCCTTGTTATAGGTTTCGCCTAAGGTTTGTAACGTGGTTTTTAAGCCAGCCAGATCCTTGCCGTGCCATAGAGGATAGTAGGAGAGGCCTATCAAATCATAATCTACCTCTTCCACCTCTGCAAAAAAGGCCTCGGCTCCCTCCAAGCCAGCAAAGTGTAGGAGGATTTGTGTTTCCGGTGAGCTGTTTCGTACTACCTGGGCTGCACTGCCTAGGAGGTCCAGAAATTGATCCTGTTGGGCATGTCGGTCCCCTATGGGGTGTACCCAGCCCGAATTGATTTCGTTACCCAGCTGTAGGATGTCCGGTTGCATACTTGCTATCACCTTTTCCGTATACCGCAGCAGGCTGTCCTTCACTATGGGGTATGCCATCCCTGCCCATGCATCGGGTATTATTTGTTGCCCCGGGTCTGCCCAAGTGTCCGAATAGTGCACGGTGAGCCAGAGTTGTAAGCCTGCACTATGAATGCGTTGGGCAAATGCCTCCACCTCCTCAAACCCAGAATGTTGATTTTCAGGATGTACCCACAGCCTCAGCCGAACTGTATTTAGGCCCATTTCCTTCAGAAAGGGGAGCATGTCCAAGGGGGCTCCACTAGCCGTATAAAATTGAGCCGCTGAAGCCTCTATTTGCGGTAGAGCGGACAGGTCGACTGCCAGGATGGATTCCGGCTTGAGTTCTGGGGTTTCTGGTTCTTCCTCCTCGGTTGGGTCGTTCACCCCTAGTGGCGCAGGCTCACAGGCCAGCAAGTACCCTAAACCCCAGAGAAGGTGGAGGCTTCGCATCCTAAGTAGACCCAGCGTTTTCCTTCTCATAGTACCTAGCGGAATTCAGGTGGTCGAGCACAGACAGA
>JBCBHI010000371.1:0-5474 GCA_038525885.1 Bacteroidota bacterium | reverse complement strand
TGATGGGGAAGGGGAATTATTGGGAGCTAATTTCATTTGGGTTTTCTTTGGGGCATGAAGATTCTGAAGTCCTTCCTTCCCCACCTATTGGCCGTTGCCATCTTCTTTATTGTTACCCTTATTTTCTTCTCGCCACAGGTATTTCAGCAGCAAAAACTACAGCAGTTTGATAAGATCACCTGGGACGGTACACGCAGTGAGATTATGGACTACCGGGAAGGGGGAGAGCAGATTCTTTGGACCAATGCTCTGTTCTCGGGCATGCCCACGTATTTGGTTTCGTTAGAATATGCCTTTGACCCCCTGCGGATTCTGGTGAAAACGGCTGCCATGGGTTTGCCTAACTACGCCAACCGCTACTTCCTGTGCATGTTGTGCGCCTACATCCTTTTTCTGGTATATGGGGCCCGACCGCTTACGGCCATTGTGGGCGCGGTGGGCTTCGGTTTGAGTTCCTACATCCTGTTGAGCTTGGTGTACGGGCACAACGGGAAAGTCACCGCTTTGGCCTTTATGCCCTTAGTATTGGCAGGTTTGCACCTGGCCTTTCAAGGCAAACGGTGGGCCGGTGGCCTCTTGTTTATGCTGGGCTTGGCTCTGCAAATTCGGGTGAACCACCTGCAAATCACCTACTATACCTTTCTGGTTTCGGCCATCTATGTTATCAGCGAGTTGGTGGTGCGGTTCCGTAAAAAAGAGCCTCAGGTTTGGCTACGGGCGCTGCCCTTCCTGTTAGTAGGAGTGGTGTTGGCGGTAGGGCTCAACCTGGGCCGTTTATGGACTACTTACGAGTATAGCCGCTATTCTAACCGGAGTCCTTCCGAGCTTACCCAATCGGCGGCCAGTGCTGCAAATACCTCTGGCGTGGCACAGGACTATGCATTCTCGCACAGCAATTCCATTCATGAACCCATGACGCTCCTCATGCCCAATTTCATGGGCGGAGCCACCCAGCAACCCCTAAGCATTGATTCCTATCTGGGTCAGGCGGCGCTGGCAAATGGGGTAGATCGCCAGGAACTGCTGGCTAACCTACAGGAGTCGCCCACCTACATGGGCGATCAGCCCGGTACGGCACCCTACTATGCCGGAGCGGTCATTCTCTTTCTGGCGATCCTAGGGGTGCTGCTCCTGGAAGGAAGGCACCGCAACTGGTTGCTGATAGTGCTGGTGCTGGGCATTTTCTTGAGCTGGGGCAAACACTTTCCTGCCTTCAACGAACTGGTATTTCAATACCTACCGGGGTACAATAAGTTTCGGGCCGTTACCAATGCCCTGGCTATGAGCTTGCTAGCCTTTAGCTTGCTAGCTGTTTTGGGTCTGCAAATGGTACTTACCCTAAGCTGGGATAAGGCCCTGCGCCGCAAACTCCTGATTGCCTTTTTGCTCACCGGGGGTGTGGCACTCTTCTGTGGGATATTTGCCTTCCTGGGAGACTTTGATGGCTATCGTGACAACCGTGGCGGTTTTGCGGGCTTGCCGTACTGGTACTATACCGCCCTGAAAAATGACCGGGAGGCCCTTTTCCGGGCCGATGCTTTCCGCTCCTTTTTCTTCGTGCTGCTGGCCGGTGGGGCCGTGGTAGCCTACTTTCGCATTGCGGCCTTCAAAGTAAACGGGCTGCTGGCCACGCTGCTACTGCTGGTCACCATAGACGGGGCTGGGGTAGGCCGCCGGTACCTCAATGCCGACAATTTCGTGCGTAGCCGCGCGGTGCCTGTGCCTAAAACACCCGCCAACGATTTTATCCTTCAAGATCCCGGCCATTACCGGGTGCTCAATCTGAATACGCCTTTCATCGAGGGCTATACTTCCATGTACCACGCCTCCGTGGGGGGCTACCATGCGGCCAAACTGCGCCGCTATCAGGACCTGATTGAGGAGGTACTCAACCCCGCGGTAGAACGTTTGCAGCGGCAGATGAATGAAACTGGAGCCTTGCAAGAGTCGGTAGGTGCCATCAATATGCTCAATACCAAGTTCATCCGGCACGGTCCTTCGGGTAGCAACGTTACCACCAACTACAATGCCCTGGGCAACGCTTGGTTTGCGAAGCAAGTGGCTACGGCTACTTCTGCCGATGAGGAAATGAGCTTGGTGCAGCAGGAGGATATGAGCGAAGTAGCGGTGGTGAATACCCAACAGTTCGCCCTGCAAAGCACTTCGCTAGACACCACGGGCAGCATAGCGCTCACAGAGTATCATCCTGACCGGATGACGTACACTATCCGCGGAGGTTCCGGTACCCGGTTGGCGGTCTTCTCCGAAGTGTATTACCCGCACGGCTGGACGGCAGAGCTGGACGGGCAGCCTATTTCCATGATCCGGGCCAACTATGTTCTGCGGGCCGTGGAGATCCCCGCAGGAGCCCATACTCTGGTAATGAAGTTTGAGCCCCAAGCCTATTATGCAGGCCAGCAAGTGATGACCGTATCGTTCATAGTTTCCCTATTCCTCACCTTGGGAGTGATAGGGATGGCCGTCTGGCAAAAGCGCAAACAATCATAACTCTCCTCCCTCCCCAAGGAGGAGTGCCACAGGCGGCTGGGTCGGCACTCCGGGTGGTTTTCACCTTATCACGCAGTAACTAGGTCTAAAGACGACCTATGCGGCCCAGCTTGTTGGTGCCGCCGGGGCGCGCAGCCTTCGCTAATAAAATCGCAATCGCGAACGACAACAAAGGTGGCGTAGTGATAACTCTCGGTCTAACCCAATGAGCGCAGCGCGCTTTTGATGAAATTCTGACCATGTGCCGCACTAGGTTAGGCTTTCCTTGGCTGCGGCTCTTCATGCAGCCATTCATTTCACCCTGTACATGTTTTTCTTTGATTGGACTATGGTAAGAGAAGGGCCGCTTTTGTCAATCAATTGCGTACTAGTATTAGGTTCCCGTGGGAGATTGATTGTCTATGATTTAGTCACTTTTCCGGATGAAACTTTCTAAGACGCCCCTCCCATTTTTTGCTAAGGGTTGGGGTTCTCTCTTTTCCCAAAAACGGAACCTGTAGTGGTTAAACTATGTGCCATGGATAATCAGTTATTCAGCGAAAGCATTGAACTCTGAGACGTGCAATCCTGGGTTGGCACTGTTGAATAGCATATTGAGTCGCAAATATCTGACCTGGGTAGGGGAGATGAAATGCTCGTATCCATCCAACGAGGATAGCACGGTGTTCTCGCTGTAGTCCACTAAGGGTTGCCAGCTTTCGCCGTCGAGCGAGCCCTCTATGGTGTATTGGTAGTAGCGGTAGTTGTCCCAAAAGGTATACACCTTGAAGCGGCTTACCGTTTCGGGCTGTTCCAGATCTACCATCAGCCAGTTTTGATCGTCGTTGTGGTCTCCCCAGAACTCCCAGAGGGTGATGCGGCCGTTGTTGGCGGGCGGGGCCAGCCCAGGGCGGGTGCTGTCCGTAGAGGCCGTGATGGGCTTTTCCGTAGTCAGGCTCCGTTCCATAATGATCTGGTAGTACGTTTGGCGAGCCTCGGCCCCTTGTGACATCCCGCTTTCATCGTACAGTTGTCCGCGTACCGTGGTGGTATGCGTGATGGGGATAGGCCCGGTGTAAATAGCCGAAGTATCCGTAACACGACTACCGTCGGTAGTATACCGGATAACCGCCTGGGGTTGTTCCGTATGGAAAGTTATCTGGGCGGAGTCCACAAACCGTACCTTCTCCCAGCTACCCAAGGGCAGGTCCTTCCATAGCCCCTGGGCGGCTATGGTGAGAGGCCTCAAGAAAAACTGCTGGAAATAGGCGTGCCCCACCGGGCTACCAGATTCATCTATAGCCCGGATTCGCACGACCGAGGTCTCTGCCAGCGTTAGAGGCCCTTCCCAGGGCTGCCAGCGTACCGCACGGTGGTCTTCGGATAGGCTGTATTCTAGCCGTAACCCTTCGCGGAGTCCCTCCACGTTCACGGCTAGTTGGCTGGAGAACCAACGCTGCTCACTGAAGTTGCCCTCTCCCAGTTCTGGGTAGGTAAGGCCCTCCAAGGTCACCGAGAAGGGCCGCAAAAACTGGCTGAGCCGGGCATCCGTCTCCTGCACCTGTGCGGCAAAGCGCTCCCATGGCAAGTCGTTTCCGCCCCACACATGCTGGCTCATACTCGCCATACGCTTCCGCAGACGTGGTACTTGGTTGAACTGCCGCTGTTCCCAGGCACACACCGTAGCTCCCAATAACAGATTGGTGGGGGCAATCTCCTCGCCCGCAAAGGTCGGGGATTTCATAGCCGAGCCCTCCCAGCGGTAAGGGGTCCATTGCTCATAGATGTACTGCGGTTCCCACTTGCGGTTGTTTACCACGTACAAGGGCTTGAAAGAAGCGTTGATGAAGGGATAGCCGTCCCGCACCAGAGCCCCCGGGGCATGGTGGGTAGACTCCCACAGCATCACAATGATGTCCTTGGGAATCGGTAATTCGCCATGCTCCCCAAAGCCCGCCCATACCAAGGTTTGCTTCCCGGTTTGCTTCACAAAGGTGTTCATCCGAACCAGGAAATGCCGGAATAGCTCATTCAGGTTGGGCAAGTCATGCGCGGCCATGTAGGCCACCGTTTCCGGGTCCTTTTCCATACCCTCGAAGAAGGCTTCGTCTCCGCCTATATGGATGTAGGGGGAGTGAGGAAAGGCAGCCGCTACTTCCTCTATTAGGGTGCTGAGGGCCGTGTAGGTAGCCTCCTTACCCATGCTGATGGTGTACGGATTGTCAGCAGGGTTGGCAATGCCAAATACCTCCGGTTGGTTGCGTACCATTTCTGAGGCATGGCCCGGCACGTCAATTTCGGGTACCAATATCACCCCACGGTCATGCGCATAGGTATTTAGGCTGGCGAGTTCTGCCAGACTATATTTATGCTCTTCCGAGGCCAGCGTAGGGAAAGTCGTAGAAGGGAAAGAAAATGCATTGTCGTCGGTGAGGTGTAAGTGCAGGTAGTTGATCTTGTACCAGCGGCACAGGTCTATCACCTGCCGAATCATATCGGGCTCGTGCCAGCCACGGGCGGCATCCAGCATCACGCTGCGGTAAGGGAACCTGGGTGCTGCCGACACCGTCATTTTCGGGAGTGCGTTTTGCTCATCCAACCCTTGCCAGAGGGAGGTAAGGCCCAAGGCTACCGCCTGATTGCTACCACCGTACAAGTTGATGCTATTCCACACCTCTATCCGGTAGCCTTCCGTAGGTAAAGTGTCCAGTAGGGCCACCCGAAAGGCTATCCCATCCTCAGATATACGCCCTCCCAGCCGTTGCCAGTCCTCGGCTATCACCGTAGCCAAAGGGGCCAACTCGGAGGAGACTACTTCCAGGGCAATACCCTCCTGCAACGAAAGCTTCCCGCCAGCTAAGTACAGTACTTGAGGGATCGGCACTAGGGCGGGGGGCTCGGTGGAGGGTTCAGAACACCCTGTGCTACTCCATAGGGCGGTAAATAAGCAGAGGTACAGGAAAGGACGAAATAAGGGTAAGCTTACA
>JBCBHI010000370.1:0-5484 GCA_038525885.1 Bacteroidota bacterium | reverse complement strand
TTTTCTGATTCCGTTGGGGCCGATCCTCAGTCAGGATGGCGCCTTGAGTACTATATTTTGGGAGGTAGTCGGTTTACTACCCTCACCGAGATCCGAGGTTTCACCGTAGACGTGTTTGGTGGTTTGGGTATTGGGTATGAAGGCATTCCCAGGGAGTTCCAAAAGGATCGGTGGTACCCCCAAGGCCTGGCTCTAAGTCCTTGGTTGGGAATCAACTTGGGGTGGATGTTTTCTGCCCGGGCCAGGTCTCAGCCTCGCCTCAATTGATCGGCAGTATTGGTAAAATGTAGGCTTGCACCCGATACAAAAAGGTATCACCTTCGTGCATGCCAACTTCTCCGCCTACTGAGCGCGTATATACCCGTCAGTTTTGGTTACTATGTGCGAGCGGTTTCCTGTTTTTTGCCAGTTTTAATCTAATCATTCCGGCCTTGCCCGATCACCTGGAATCCATGGGTGGGGGGCAATACATCGGGCTTATCATTGCCCTGTTTACCGTCACCGCTGGAGCCTCGCGGCCCTTCTCCGGAAAACTTACCGATCAGTGGGGGCGCCTTCCGGTTATGATTTTCGGAGTGGCGGTTTGTGTCCTGGCCGGATTTCTGTATCCCATGGCGGGTACCGTTTTAGGCTTTCTGGCTATCCGGCTACTGCATGGCTTCAGTACCGGTTTCAAGCCCACTGCTACCTCCGCTTTCGTGGGCGACATTGTACCCAGTCACCGAAGGGGCGAGGCGCTGGGGTTCTTAAGCACCTTTGGTAGCATGGGTATGGGTATCGGTCCCTATTTCGGCCCCTTGATTGCCGATGCCTGGGGCACCACCGCCATGTTCATCACCTCCTCCGTTCTGGCTGCCCTTTCAGTCATCATTCTCTTGGGCATGAAAGAGACCCTACCCAACCCTCAGCGGTTTCACCGGCATATGCTCCACATCAAGCGCCGAGAAATCATCACTCCAGAAGCCTGGCCCCCAGCCATTGTGATGGTACTTACCATCTTCACCTTTGGGGTGGTACTTACCCTGGCCCCAGACTTCACCTTGCACCTGGGCTTTCCAGAAGCTCAGAAAGGTATCTTTTTCACCCTGTTTACCTTCAGTTCCTTGCTAGTACGCTTCATCAGTGGCAAGGCCTCCGACCGGTGGGGGCGGGTTATTATGCTCAGGATTGGTATGTGGGTACTCATAGCCGGTGTGGCTCTTTTCGCTACCGCCACTAGTATTACCCAATATGTAATGGGAAGTGTGCTGATTGGCTTCGCCGTTGGCAACAACCAACCCTCCCTTTTTGCCTGGACCATCGACCGTACCCCCGACCACCTTAGAGGGAGAGGACTAGCCACCGTGTACATCCTCTTAGAGATTGGTGTAGGAGCTGGTGCCCTGGTCGCAGGTTGGATTTTTGCTAACCAAGTGGAAAATCTCAAGGCCGCTTTATTATCTCCCATTCCCCTGGTGCTCATCGCCTTTGTATACTTAGTACGGACTCCAAGAGATGTTCCTGCCCAAGGCCATGGCATGGAGGGGGAACCTAACTCGAAGTAGAGTTTCGAACAGAGTTTGTTTTGCCATCCCATTCCGGTAGACGTTTAATCTTAGCAGTTCCTTAATGGTAGGATAAAACCTGTATTGCCCCAAAACAAGACCTTGTATGGAATAAGGTCTGCCGTGAAGAGCTTCTATAAAACCATCGTTATTTCTGACGTTCATTTGGGTACCAAAGGGTCCAAAGTCCGTGAACTAGTGCGCTTTCTCAAGCAAGTCAAATGCGAGAACCTGATCCTAAACGGTGACATAATTGACGGCTGGCAGCTGCGCAAATATGGAAAATGGAAGAAGCGTCACACCCGGTTTTTTACCCGGATCCTCAAGATGGTAGAAGAAGACAATACCAAGGTTACCTACCTACGCGGGAACCACGATGACTTTTTGGACCAAATATTACCTATGGCCATCGGTAATTTTTCTATTCAAAGAGAAATGGTCTACGAGAGCCATGGCAAGCGGTATTTCATTACCCACGGAGATATTTTTGATTCTATCACCAGCAATTTGAAATGGCTCGCCAAACTAGGCGATATGGGGTATACCTTCTTGCTCTATATCAATCGGAAGTATAATAATTATCGACGGAAGAAAGGTATGCCCTACTACTCTCTGTCGCAGGTAGTGAAATCTAAGGTGAAGGGAGCGGTAGCTTACATTGACGATTTTGAAAGTGAACTGTCCAAAATTGCCAAATTGAAGAACTGCGACGGCATTATTTGCGGGCATATTCATCAGCCAGCTATCAAACAGATTGGGGGCATTCTTTACCTCAACTCTGGCGATTGGGTAGAATCATTAAGTGCTTTGGTAGAGGACGAACAAGGAGTCTGGAGTTTAATGTATTACTCCGAAACAGAAAAGGCTACCCCGCTGGAAGTGAGATTAGAAGAATCGGAAGAAGAAAGCCAAGCAGAATTCCCCACTGAAAATATCAGTGAGGGACTAAACCGCGAAACCCTCGGTCGGTTATCCAAAGCCGGGCTTGGGTAGTTTCCCTTTGGTTCATTCCTGCGCTGGAAGTTACATTTTGTCACGACTACCCCCTTTTTCCCAAGGTACATCGCTAACTTTGTGTTACGTGACTCTATATGTCACTACTAGTATATGCGTGTAATTACCTTTTTAGGAATCTTCTATTTTTTACTGAACCTAACTAGTATCCAGGCTCAATCCAGGACCACCGCCGCGGAGCTCCCTGCTCTGGGTCTCAATCCTGAAAAGCGCCTTACTCAGTACCTGGTAAGAAATTGGACGGTAGAAGAGGGCCTGCCACGAAACAACGTACTGGCCGGAACTCAAACTTCCGATGGCTATCTGTGGTTCGGTGGGTTTGCTGGGTTAGTTCGGTTTGATGGAGTAGAATTTCAAGTATTCAATAGCAAGTCGGACTCAGCGTTTGGCTCCGACGGCGTCTATTCCCTCTTTGCGGATGAGCAAAACCGACTGTGGATTGGTACCCAAGGGAGTGGACTCCTACGCTATAGCAATGGAGAATTTCAACAACTATTTACAGATTCTCTACTCCAAAGGGCCAGTGTTTTTGCCATGACCTCTGATCCTCAGGGGGGTACCTGGCTTTCCACCTCCCGTGGTTTGGTTCATTACTCTGAGGCAGGTGTTTCGGTGCCCGAGGCCCTAGATCTCATTGCTACCAAACGGATTCGGGAATTATTGCTTGACAGTCATGGAATCCTTTGGATCGGTACGTCCAATGAAGGTTTGTATAGGTACGCGGAGGGAGAGCTTACCTTTATTGGGCTGAATGAAGGACTGCCTAGTGAGGCCATTTATAGCCTTTCGGAGGGAATAGACGGGCAACTGTGGGTGGGCACCTGGAACGGTTTAGTAAGGCTAAGTTCTGCGGGCCAGGTGTTGAACGTGCAGCAAAATTTGCCTAGCCAGCCCACCCGGTCATTAGATGCATCTCTCATTGACCAGCAGGGTACCCTTTGGGTGGGTGGATTGGAAGGCTTAGGTAGGTACCATCAAGGCCAATGGAATCAATTTGAGGCCAGAGTAGGCTTTCAGCTGAAGGAAATCAGCACCCTATTTCAAGATCAGCAAGGCACATTATGGGCAGGTACTTACCGTCACGGTATTTGGCAAATATCTGATGGTCGATTTTCAGGCTATAGCATCCCCGAAGGGCTTTCAGGCGGAGTGGTATATGCTCTGTTGGCGGAAGAAGACGCAGTGTATATAGGCACCGAAACTGGCCTTTCTGTGATGACCTCTAACGGAGTAAAGGATTATTTGCAAGGAGAAGGGAGCCAACATTTTGTCCGGGACATAAAACGAGATAGCCGAGGCCAGCTCTGGCTGTGTACCTATGGTGGGTTGGTAGCCTGGTCTGGCTACGAAGCACGACGATATACTACGGAGGATGGCTTCAACACCAATCAAATACGCACCATTGCCGAAGACCAACAGGGGAGATTATGGGTAGGCACCCGGGTGGGGTTGTTCAGAATCGAGGGAGATTCTGTTGTGATTCCGCCAGAAGTTGCCTCCCTGGCACAAACGTATATCCTTTCCCTTTATTCAGACCAAGCGGGCCACTTATGGATTGGTACCAACGGGAACGGATTGTACTGTTGGGATGGGCAGGAGCTGAAGCATTTTTCCCAAAACGATGGCTTAGGCAATGACTTTATTTTTCGAATTGCTGAAGACGAAATGGGTACCCTATGGATAGGTACTACCGGAGGGCTTACCCGCTATCAGAATGGGGTTTTCACTACGCTATCTACCGAACAAGGCTTGCCAACCAATGTGGTTTTTCAGCCTATTGTAGATGATTACGGGCGGCTCTGGATCGTGACCGATGCCAATATTTGGATGTGCCCCTTACAATCCCTCAATCAGGTATTAGACGGAGAGGCTGAAAGATTGACTGCCCTTCAAATATTTGATAAGTACGATGGTTTGCTCGGTGGCCAGCCCACGGGAGTGTCTGTTTCCCACCTTGGGCCCGATGATCGGTTATACATATGTACCCCACTTGGTTTCTCAACCATCGATATGAACACGGACTATGTGCATCCGCCTACCCCTATGCAGATTGACCGTGTGGAAACCGATGCCAAAGAGCTGAGAGCCACAGAGCCCATCACAATCTCTCCTGGAAACCGGCAACTGATTATTCATTATACCGCCTTCAACTATTATGCTCCTCAGGCATTACGGTTCCGGTATCAACTAGAAGGTTTCGATCCTGATTGGGTAGAGGCAGGGGGCCGTAGGGTGGCCATTTATACGAACTTACCTCCTGCAGAGTACACCTTTAAGCTAATGACGGCTAGTCATGATGGCGAATGGTCTGAGGAGGTTCTTAGCCTTGCGGTGGTCCAGGAGGCCTGGTTCTACCAGACCAATGCATTTAAGTTTCTCATCTTCTTCCTGTTCATTGGTATTGGGGTAATTATCCATTACAGCCGCATCCGCCTGCTGGAAGCTCACAATAAGCGGTTGAGTCAGCTGGTGACCAAGCGTACCCATATGATTGAGAAACAGAAGGAAGCCATAGAAGGGCAGGCCCGGATGCTAGAGTCTTCCTACGTCAAAATCAATGATTCCATTCAGTATGCACGTCGTATACAGGATGCCTTGCTCCCCAGCCCTCAGGCCTTACAGCAGATTTTCCCTGAAAGCTTTATTCTATATCGGCCTAAGGATGTTGTAAGTGGAGACTTCTACTGGTTCGAACAAATTGGACAAACGGTAATCATGGCGGTGGTAGACTGTACCGGTCATGGCATCCCAGGAGCTTTTATGTCCGTTTTGGGTAACACATTGCTTACCCAAATAGTGAGCCAGCAGGGTGTACTACAACCCAAGGCCATTTTGAGGGAATTACATTTACAAACGGTGATGCACTTGCAGCAGGATGATCATTCAGATCAGATGCAAGATGGCATGGATATCTCCTTGGTCGTGA
>JBCBHI010000369.1:0-5490 GCA_038525885.1 Bacteroidota bacterium | reverse complement strand
ACAAGCGGCTGGCCGGATTGGGATACTCCGAAAGCAGGTCCATTACGGTACGCTGTATGCCTGGAGCAGATACATACGTTGCGAGGCGGACGCCACTGTGGCTGTGGCCGCCGTGGGTGCCTCGAAACGTATGTATCTGCTCCAGGCATACAGCGTACCGTAATGGAACTGCTTTCGGAGTATCCCAATCCGGCCAGCCGCTTGTTCTCGGTATCGCGTAGCGAACTCACCGCCCGCATGGTGCACGAGGCCGCTGCCGCCGGAGACCTACTGGCCATGGAGGCCTTTGACCGCACCGGTACCATCCTGGGCCAGGCCATGGCGGACCTGGCCGCCGCCTTCAATCCGGAGGCCTTCATCATTGCCGGAGGCTTAGCCAAAGCGGGCAACATACTCTACGAACCTGCTCGCAAAGCTCTACAAGACAATCTGCTGAGTAACATCCAGAACGATGTGCAAGTACTACCCAGCAGCCTCGAAGAAAACGACATGGCCCTACTCGGGGCCAGTGCCCTGGTGTGGAAGCACCAGTCCCTGAACCTGGACGACTTGCCAGATCGCAGTCTGAAAGCGTCCATTATGGAACCGGTATCGGAAGGAGAAACCGTCATTACCCGGGAGATCTCCTCCACCAAAAAACCGACTTCCTCTGCAGAAATCGCCTTTAGCCAAAACCAAATATTACCATGACTCCAGATGTACAAACCCGACCCATGGACCGCACGCGCTGGGAGCGGTCGCCCTCCACACGGCGCGAACTGGTCCATACAGAGATCTTTGAAAGTCCTGCGGAAGCATCGCGGGTGGTGGCAGAAGAAATCGCTGCCCTCATTCGAGACAAAGCCAGCCGGGGGGAAATGTGCGTACTGGGCCTGGCCACGGGTAGCACCCCAAAAACGGTATACGCCGAGCTCATCCGGATGCACCAGCAGGAGGGCCTCAGCTTTCAGAATGTGATCACCTTCAATCTGGACGAATACTACCCCATGACTCCAGATAGCCTGCACAGCTACGTGCGGTTTATGAAGGAGCACCTGTTCGATAGCATCGACATCCGACCAGAAAACGTGCACATACCAGACGGTACCTTGCCTGCCGATGCAGTAGCCGAGTATTGTGCCACCTACGAGCAGAAGATCCAGGATGCTGGTGGATTGGACATCCAAATCCTGGGCATTGGCCGCACGGGCCACATCGGTTTCAACGAACCTGGGTCTACGCTCACCTCGCCTACACGGATGGTCACGCTAGACCACGTAACCCGGGTGGATGCAGCCAGTGACTTCTTTGGTATGGAGAATGTACCCCGCAAAGCCCTCACCATGGGCATCGGCACCATCATGGCAGCCAAGCGCATCATCCTAATGGCCTGGGGCGAAGGCAAAGCTCCCATCATACAGCATGCCGTGGAGGGATCCGTTTCCGAAGAGGTACCCGCTACCTTCCTGCAAAGCCATCCCAACACTACCTACGTAATCGACCAGGCTGCTTCCGCAGAGCTATCGCGTATCAAAACACCCTGGCTGTTCGAGCCCATTCAATGGACCGAAGAAATGACCAAAAAGGCGGTGATCTGGCTGGGTATGAAGCTGGAAAAGCCCATCCTGAAACTAACCGACCGGGAGTACATGGACCACGGAATGAGCGATCTCATCCTGGAGCAAGGCCCCGCATACGACATCAACCTGAGGGTATTCAACAAGTTGCAACACACCATCACGGGTTGGCCCGGGGGCAAGCCCAATGCGGACGATACCTACCGCCCGGAACGGGCCGAGCCGGCCCGCAAACGGGTGATCCTCTTCAGCCCCCACCCGGACGATGACGTGATCAGTATGGGCGGCACCTTCATCCGCTTGGTAGACCAGGGGCATGAGGTACACGTGGCCTACCAAACCTCGGGCAACATTGCGGTATTCGACGACGACGTTATCCGCTTTGCGGACTTCTTTGCCGAGCTAAGCCAGGAACTGGGTAAGAAGGGTGAGTTGTATGACCACGTAACGGAGGCCATTCGCTCCAAAAAACCCGGCGATGTGGATAGCCCCGAGGTGGCCCGCATCAAAGCCTTGATCCGTAGGAGTGAGGCCCGAGCCGGGGCCCGTTACGTAGGCCTGCCCGACGAGCAAATGCACTTCCTGGACATGCCCTTCTACGAAACGGGCAAGGTGAAGAAAAAGCCCCTAGGCGAAGAGGATATTCAACTGATCATGAACCTGATTGCGGAAGTAAAACCACACCAGATCTACGCCGCCGGTGATCTTAGCGATCCGCACGGAACCCACCGGGTTTGCCTGGCTGCTATCCTGGAAGCCTGCAAGCGCATGAAAGCGGAACCCTACATGAAGGACTGCTGGCTCTGGCTCTACCGTGGAGCTTGGCAGGAATATCCGCTGGAGGAGATTGACATGGCAGTGCCCTTGAGCCCCTCCGAGCTTATGCGCAAGCGCAAGGCGGTCTTCAAGCACCAATCGCAGAAGGACACCGCGCTCTTTCCTGGCAACGACAGCCGCGAATTCTGGCAGCGCGCCGAGGACCGCAACCACGGCACCGCCCGCCTCTACGACCTCCTCGGCCTACCCGAATACGAAGCCATTGAGGCGTTTAAACGACACGAATGCTAATTGATAATTGACAGTTGAGAATTGACAATTCTTGGTGACCACTACAATCGTCATTCGTCAATTGTCCCTCGTCAATGGTTCTATGTAGGTGATGAAGCCCAAGCGGGGCTTCCCGCAGGGGCCGTCTGCCCGTCGGTCCCTGCCTTTTCTAATGTGCAAATATGCTAATGTGTCAATGAGGGAATGACTGGAGAAATCCGCAAATCCAATCAACCATTAGCACATTATCGAATTCTCACTTTACCACATTTTTCAAACCAATGAAGTTTGCTGCTGCTAAATACTTGCTGATTTTGACGCTACTTATCCCCATGCGGGTGATGGCTCAACCCCATACCCGAAACCTGATGCCCGTACCCCAGTCCGTAGCATGGCATCAAGGCAAATTCCGGCTTACCCAAGACTTTACGGTTGGCATCGATGGCCGGCCACACGAACGTCAGTATGGTTATACCAGCCGGGTAGTGCACCGCCTGGCGGGGCGTACGGGGCATTTGCATTGGCCCGTTCGGTTAGGCCATCAGCATACCCAAGGCAGCCTGCAAATCACCGTAGCAGAGCCAGGCGCACCGGGGCTGCATGCGGATGAATCCTACACGCTTTCGGTTTCCAAAAACCAGATCTCCTTGGAGGCACCTACCGACCTGGGAGCCATGCGGGGGCTGGAAACCCTATTGCAATTGCTGGAAGCAGATGCGGAGGGCTATTATTTTCCTGCTGTTACCATCCAAGATGCGCCTAGGTTCCCTTGGCGGGGGCTGATGCTCGATGTTTCGCGGCACTTCTTGCCATTAGAGGTCATATACCGCAATCTCGACGCCATGGCCGCCATGAAACTCAACGTGTTTCACTGGCACCTCAGCGATGACCACGGTTGGCGAGTAGAGCTACACTCTGTACCGGAGTTGCACCAGTTGGCTTCGGACGGGCAGTACTATACCCAAGAGCAGATTCGGGCCGTAGTGGCCTACGCCGAAGCCCGCGGCATCTGGGTAATGCCCGAGGTAGACGTACCCGGCCACGGTAGCGCCATCCTCACCGCCTTGCCACACTTGGGCAGCAAGGATATGGAATACGACCTGGCCCGCAACGCGGGCATCTTTGATCCTACGCTAGACCCTACCAACGAGGAGGTCTACGTGGTATTAGAGAAGATTATTGCAGAGATGGCAGAGCTATTTCCTTCGCCATACTTCCATATAGGTGGTGACGAGAACGAAGGCCATCACTGGGATGCGAACCCTAACATTCAGGAGTTTATGCAGACCCACGGCATCGAGGACAACCACCAGTTGCAAGGGTATTTCAATGCCCGGTTGCACAAGATACTGGCCAAGTATGACCGACATATGATGGGCTGGGAAGAAGTATTGGCAGAAGGGATTCCTACCAGTACGGTCATCCATTCGTGGCGGGGAGCCAACGAGGGCTTGCCCGCTAAACAGTCGCTGGTGCAAGCCGTGCAAGCAGGCTACCCTGTGGTCCTATCTAACGGCTACTACATAGACCTGATGTACCCTACCGAGGATCATTACTTGGTAGATCCTATGCCTCAAGCGGGTATGCTAACCCCATTGCAAGAACAGCTCATTTTGGGCGGGGAGGCTACCATGTGGAGCGAATTGGTGACCCCACTCACCGTAGATAGCCGAATCTGGCCACGCACGGCAGCCATTGCCGAGCGTTTCTGGTCCGCAGCAGACGTTACCGATCTCCAAGATATGCAACGTCGGCTTCGGGTAGTGAGCTACCAGCTGGAAGAGCTAGGCCTGCAACACTTGCATGCGCGGGAGGTGATTCTGCGCAACCTCACACGCCATGGCGATGTAGAAACCCTCCGCGAGCTGGTAGAGGTGTCCGAGCCCCTACAAGGTTACACGCGCAACCCCATGGGCACCTATTACACGGTGCATTCGCCCTACACCTTATTTGCGGATGCCTGCTGGGCCGATGCCCGCGTAGCCCTTGATTTCAATCAGGCTGCCAAAGCCTATGTAGCCAATGGCTCTCATGCTGAATCGGTGATTGCACAGCTAGAACGCTGGGCCAGCCTCTACCAACGGCTGAAACCTACATTGGAGGCTAATCCCGTGCTGCAAGAAGTAACCGAGCAAACCCAGGCCCTCTCCCAAGCGGCGCAATTGGCCCTACTGGCCATTGAAATCCACTCCGGCCAGCGGGCCCTTCCGGTTGATTTTGAAAACCAGGCTAAGCAAGTGCTCCATCATGCAGCAGAGCAGGAGGGAGGCCGCACCCAACTCGCCAACCTACCCGGACTGCGAGCACTGATAGAAGCCGCTGTAGGTGAGCAATCAGACTGACATTGTAGAAGTGTAGTAGTAATCGAGACAATTATTGATAGTTGATTTAGAACAAGGATCGGCGGTCTTGCTTTGCAGGGCCGCCTTTTTTTGGTCTTTGACCCCACTCGGGTGGAAGTTACGCGTCTTGCCTAGAAGAGCCGCTTTTTTACCCCGCTCGAGTGGAAGTTTCATCCGCCCGAATGCCGTTAGATTTTACCTCTAAGTGAACTGAGTAAGCGGAGAGTAATCAGAGGCTATTTGAAAGGTTTTGGAAAAATGATCGACTAGATAAAGAGTCGCAGCCAAGGAAAGCTAATGAGCAGCCTGGGGTCCGATCGGTATCTTCACAACGCAGATACCGATCGGACCCCTACAACCTTGGTTTAAGATTCAGAAAAAGCGCAAGCGCTCATTGGGTTGAATGCCAGGGTGTAGGTGTAGGGGGCCGTTTCATGATACGACCCTCTACATGGGCTCACTTCCCTTAATTACTCAAAGCATTGACCTCCCACATGCTGGTCGTTTTCGAAAAACATCACATACGCTGAACCATCACTATAAAA
>JBCBHI010000368.1:0-5492 GCA_038525885.1 Bacteroidota bacterium | reverse complement strand
CCGGTTTAACTTTCAGTTGCAAGCCGCCGAGATCCAGTATGAAAAGGAGAAGCAAGCGATCCAGTATGAGCGCACCCAGGTATTTGGCCTGGCCAGCGGCATTATCATTATCCTCATTATCATCACCACCGCCTGGTATGTAATCTCCCGCAGGCGGGCTGCCTACCAGCAGAAGTTGCTGGATATGGTAACGGCCCAAAACGCCCAGCTAGAAGACCGCGTGGCCGAGCGCACCAAGGAGCTGATTGACAAAAATGCCGAGCTAGGCCGGCTGTCTCGGTACAAGGAGGAGCTTACCCACATGATCGCCCATGACCTCAAAAACCCACTCAACATCATCTTGGGGCTGTCCGACGATCCCAAGTGGGGCCGCAAGGCGCAAAGCATGAGAGAGGCCGGGCAGACCATGCTGCAAATGGTGACCAATATGCTGGACGTGCAGAAATTTGAGGAAGCCCAGATGCAGCTTGAATCTTCCCACATCCGATTGGTAGACTTGGCCACCAAGGCCAGTGGCCAGGTAGACCTACTACTGCAAGCCAAAAGCCTGGTGCTGCACAACCAGGTGAACAAAAACTGGGTGGTGTTTGCCGACGAAAGCCTGCTGATGCGCATCTTCCTCAATCTATTCACCAACGCCATCAAGTACTCCAATCTGGGAGGTAGCATCACCGTGGAGGCCACAGCAGGTGCCGACGGTTGGGTGTCCGTAACCGTGGCAGACCAAGGGCAAGGGATGGACGACAACAGCCGCAGGCATGTCTTCGACAAGTACTTCCAGATAAAAGCCCGCAAGTCTGGCAAAATCCGCTCCACAGGTCTGGGGCTTACCTTTTGCCAGCTAGCCGTGGAGGCCCACGGCGGTAGTATTGAGGTGGCTTCGGCACCCGAACAGGGCACACAGTTTACCTTTACCCTCCCCCAGGGTGATGTTAATTCTTGCAAACTGGAGGACCCTGAGGTACGCCCCACGGCGGTATCGCACCACTTGCCCGTCCTAAGTGCCGCTGACTGGCAACAGCTGGGCGACTTGCCCGAACGGCTGCGCAACACGCCTCTGTACGAAGCGGGCATCATCCGGGCCCTGCTACAGGAAATACCTGAGGATGCTGCCCCATTCAAGGAGTGGAAAGAGGCCCTCATTCAGGCCGCATTGCACTGGAACGAATCCCGATACCAACAACTATTGTCTCGCGAACCAACACCCTCCAAAACTGACTAAGCCTACCCATGGAAAACTATACTTCAACCATTCTGGTGGTAGACGATGACCACAACAACCTGGAAGTGATCATCAAAATGTTCGAGGACCGCCCCTACCGCATTATGTATGCACCCAACGGGCAGCGCGGATACGACGTAGCCGTGGCAGAATTGCCAGACCTGATCATTTCCGACTGGGCCATGCCCATCATGAACGGGATTGATCTCACCCTCAAGCTCAAAGCCACCCGCACCACCAAGGACATTCCGGTAGTAATCGCCACCGGGGTCATGACCAGCGCAGAGGACCTGCAGGAAGCCCTGGAAGCAGGAGCCATCGAGTACATCCGCAAACCCTTCAACGCCCTGGAGCTGCGTGCCCGGGTGAACGCGGCACTCATCCTGAGCCAAAGCATGCAGCAGATCCGAGAGCAGAACAAGGAGATCCAAGCCCTGCTGGAAAAAGAAAAGGTACTGCTGCAAGACCAACTAGACCAGAAAGAACGAGAGCTCAGCATTCAGGCTCTCCACAGCCAGGAAAAACAGCAATTACTCGCCGAGATGCTGGAGGACCTGCAAAAGATGGGCAAGGCAGAGCGGATTCAGGAAGCCCTATCCTTTAAGCGACTGGTAAAGAAGCTCAAGGGGGCCATCCAGGACGACCAAAGTGAGGAAAACTTTTTGCGCCACTTTGAAGGAGTACATCCCCACTTCTTCCAGCTCATACATGAGCGCAACGATACCCTCACGCCCAACGAGCTCAAGCTGTGCGCCTACGTAAAGCTCGGCATGAACAACAAGGAGGTAGCCCAGCTTTCGGGTGTAGAACTCGGAACCGTAAAGAGTAACATCAACCGCCTGAAGAAAAAGCTTGAGCTAAGCGCCGATGACAGCCTACGGCAATACATCATGAACTTGAGTTAGCCGGTGGCGAAATAGAGACCTTTTAGCCACCTAAGCAGCTGACTGCCAGATAGCCTCCTATAACAGAATGGGTAAAAATCCAAACCTTACCCATTTCCTTCCTTTGGGTGTCTGGTTGAGTTATCCACTTCAAAATCCACTGCCCAAAACATACAAATGTCAGGCAGAATTGGTAGCTTAATGATAGACAAATTTTTACCCTATCATCCGTTGGAATATGGGCAGAGTTTCAGAACCTATCACGCCTTCCTCACATACCGCCAGACCCGACAAACAGACAAAAGCAACTCCCCTTATTGGACCTAACCAGCTGGACAATCGCCCGCAAAAGGAGATTCATGATCAGCTACACATTGGGGTCAATAACAGTGCTCGCGTCCAGTCTTTGGTTCAATTACAAGCAATGGCCAATCACTTTATGGCATCGCGAGGTGGACTCATACAAAGGAAAAACGAAAGGCCGGCTACAACCCACCCTAAGGGCCTCCCGGAACCATTAAGGCAAGGAATTGAACAACTTTCGGGCTATGCCATGGATGACGTGAATGTGCATTACCACTCGGCAAAACCCAGCCAACTCCATGCCCATGCCTTCGCGCAAGGCACGGATATCCATTTGGCTCCAGGCCAGGAAAGGCACCTTCCGCACGAAGCCTGGCACGTGGTACAACAGAAGCAAGGAAGGGTAAAACCTACCTTACAGATGAAATCCGGCGTTCAAGTGAACGATGATCGGGGATTAGAAAAAGAGGCGGACGTCATGGGAGCTAGGGCAAATCAACTCCAGGTATCAGAAGAAAGGCCCCAACTCATACACCAAACACCCGGCACCCAACCTGTACAACGAATGATAGCGGTGTCCGAACTAGCCAATATTCTACTCACCCAAAGAAGCCTGGACCAACTTACTGATAACCAGAGGGATGCCGTACTATACTGGAATACACGCAATGTTTTTGATGGCTTAAGGGACCCCCAAAGAACTAACAAGATTCTTGAATACGCCACCCGGGATTTTGATAATGAGTTCGACGATGAGAAAAGGCTTCCAGGTCAAACCAACCCCCGAATGAATTTGCCCATTTTCATGCTTGATCACCACGAATTTGATCTTCCATTACCTAGAGGAATTGGTACACTATCCTTCCGGCACGGTCACCAGTATGTTTTAGGCACCTACAACAACAAGTGGATTTCTAACAACATACGGTGGGAGGGTAGAAATTCAGAAGGGCAAAGGTTCTCCTATCTAATTCATGTGATTCTTCAATTCTCTGACAAAGTAGACGGGCGATGGGTGGTAGATCCCCACGTTACCATCCGCAATACCCAAGCACAACTAGTTCAAACCGGGATAGCCATGATTAGCGAACCCAACAGGAAACGACAAGAAAAGAAGAGTAACCCCGAAAGGGAAGCTACCCAAGCTTCGTACAGTCTGGGCCTCGGTGAGAACAAAAGAAACCCTGGAATAAACATGGGGGCTCTACCGGATGAGTACATCAATGATATCTTCCAACCGTGGTTATTGATGGTGAAAAACAGAGCCGTATTTTTGAACCAAATTGAACCCGAAAGTATAGTTAATCGACGCTTGTGGCTAGAACTAGCACCACAATACGGGGAATTGGCCGCTTGGTGACTTGAGCCCTGCGCTAAATTAAGAACGACAAAAAATGCAATCCGAAATCAACGCGGTATCCCCGGCAGACTACCTGGAACTTGTAGAACTATGGGAGGCCTCCGTACGGGCCACCCATCACTTCCTTACCGAAGCCAACATCCAATACTTCAGGCCGCTGATTCTGGAGCAATATCTGGCAGCCGTACAGTTGCGGTGCATCAAGGACCCCTCAGGCAACATCCTTGCTTTTTGCGGAGTGGCCGACGGTAATCTGGAAATGCTGTTTGTGCATCCCACTCAGTTTGGCCGCGGCCTGGGCAAACAACTATTGGAGTACGCCGTTCGGGAGATGGGCGTCACCCAGGTAGACGTCAACGAGCAGAACCCCCAGGCCGTAAGGTTCTACAAAAACCAGGGCTTCGCCATCATCGGCAGATCCGAAAAAGACGGTACCGGCAAGGCCTATCCCCTACTCCACATGGAGCTACAGAAGCCCACCGCCTCTACCTGAGCCCCATGCAAGTCCTCGAATTCAGTCCCCAGAGAGGCTTCTACCAGTTCTACCTAGAGCACCTCAGCACAGAGCTACATGCCCACCCTGCCCTGGAGATCCTCTACACCCCAAAGGGCACTTTTTCGCTTACCACCGACCAAGGCAGGCAGGATTCCTTGCAGTTTGCCATCATACAGGCCAACGTAAACCATGCCGTTACCGCCCATGAGGTGCAACTCCACACCCTCCTCATAGAGCATCATCAGAGCCAAGTGTTGGGCACCTTACAAACCCTGGGCATCTCCCTTTCTTCGGGCCTTTTCATCAGTCAGGACCCCAATCTAGGGCCCCAATTGCATGCCATACTCTCCCCTCAGCTTACGTCAGACTCCCTGGGCCAAGACTACGACTCGCGCGTGCAGGCCATTATCCAGTACCTCCATGCACATCCCTTGGGGTACCAGGACATGCTCCCCGCACTCAGTGCCCGGGTCCACCTTTCCGCCAGCAGGCTTTCCCACCTGTTCAAACAGGAGGTAGGCCTCTCCCTAAAAAAGTACCTACTCTGGTGCAAGCTGAAATCAGCCATCCACCAGCATCTCCACGCCTCGCAAGACCTGCTAGATTCCCTATACGCCAACGGTTTTTACGACCAGCCGCACTTCAGCCGGGCCTTCAAAACCATGATGGGAGTACAACCCACCTTCGCCTACAATAGCCGAACCGTACAAGGCCCAGGCTCCCAAAAGGCCTAAGTTTGCCCTCCTATCACACCATTACCCGAGCCTTATGCATACCGTACGTCTAGCCGCTACCCAGGATGTAACCGCCCTCAAAACCGTAGTAGATTCCAGCGGCCTTTTCCCCTCCGAATACTTGGAAGATATGATGTCAGATTTCCTCCAAAACCCAGACAGCGAGGACCTCTGGCTTACCCTCTCCCAGGATAGCGAGCCCATCGGCGTGGCCTACTGCACCCCAGAAAAATTCACTGACCGCACCTACAACCTCCTAGCCATTGGCATCCTCCCCGCGCAGCAAGGCAAGGGACTAGGGCGCTCCCTTATGCAGCACGTAGAAGAAAACCTCCGGCAAAGGCAAACCCGTATTCTCATCGTGGAAACCTCCAGCACCGAAGACTTTGCCCTCACTCGCAAGTTTTACCTCCAGCTCGGGTACCACCAAGAGGCCACCTTGCGCGACTTCTGGAGCGAAGGAGACCACAAGGTCGTCTTCTGGAAAAAGCTC
>JBCBHI010000367.1:0-5493 GCA_038525885.1 Bacteroidota bacterium | reverse complement strand
GCTGCGCCCAGGCAGACCTCATTTCCGTGGCTACCCTGTCAGAACAGCCATTGGTTCTGGGAGAGTGGCTGGGCACCCACACCTACTTGGATCTGGTGGGCTCCTATAAACCCCATAGCCGGGAAGCCGATGATGCTTGCCTGCGCCAAGCCGCCCTATTTGTAGATACCCCCCGTGCCCTCACCGAGTCCGGCGACTTAGCCATTCCCCTGGCCGAGGGCCTCATTACGGAGCAGAGTATTCTGAGCGACCTCCCCACCCTTTGCCAGCAGGGAGTGCCCACTTGGCAGGCTCCACGAGTTGTCTTCAAATCCGTGGGCTTTGCCGCGCCCGATCTCGCTGCCGCCGTCTACTTGTACCAGAAAATCACCACATCATGAGTGCTTATTCCTTTGCCCAAAACTACACCCGCCTTCAAACCATCGATATGCATACCGGGGGCGAACCTCTGCGAATCGTGCTGGATGGCTACCCCTCATTGCAAGGCAAACGGATACTGGATATTCGCCAGGAACTCCTGCAGCAGCACGACCACCTGCGCAAGGCCCTCATGTGGGAACCTCGCGGCCACGCTGATATGTACGGCCTGCTCAAGGTGCCAGCCGAGCGCCCGGACTCCGACTTTGGCGTTATTTTTATGCACAATGAGGGCTACAGCACCATGTGCGGCCACGCCACCATTGCCATTGCCAAAGCCGCTGTTATGCTAGGCTGGGTAGCCGCCGCACCTCCGCTTACTACCCTGAAAATTGATGCCCCCTGCGGACAACTAACCGCCTACGTTCATCATCACCCAGACGGCTCTGTGCGCGAAGTATCCTTCGAAAACGTACACTCCTTCTATGTAGGCCGCTACACCGTAGACCTATCAGAGGTCGGTTCCATCACCTATGATCTCGCCTACGGCGGTGCCTTCTACGCCTACTTGGACGTAACACAGGTTGGCTTATCCTGCGCTCCTATCCACTACCCCGACCTCATCCGCTGGGGGCAGCGCATTAAGCAGGC
Source organism: Bacteroidota bacterium (assembly GCA_038525885.1). GTDB lineage: Bacteria > Bacteroidota > Bacteroidia > Cytophagales > Cyclobacteriaceae > DMST01. The sequence goes on along the minus strand of JBCBHI010000367.1, from coordinate 4,485 downwards.
CGTAGCCAATAGCAATCCCCACATTCAGCATCCCTTTGAACCAGAGTTGAGCTTCCTCTACGGCACCATCTTCATTGAAGATTCACAGCAATCAGGCGTCCATAGCCGCAACGTTTGCGTGTTTGCCGAAGGCGAAGTGGACCGATGCTCCACCGGGTCAGGCGTCTCCGGGCGATCCGCCATTCACTATCATAAGGGCGAATTGGCTTTGGGGGAATCCATCACCATCGAGAGCATCATTGGCTCCTCGCTTCAAGTCAAAGTACTCCGTGAAGAGACCTACGGCAGCCATCAGGCCGTTATTCCCCTGGTCACTGGCAACGCCCACTTTATGGGCCGCCATGAGTTCTGGATTGACCCCGAAGATCCCCTTCGCGAGGGCTTTTTCCTACGCTAGCCATACTCAGTATAAGGTTTTGGGAAAATGATCTACTAAACCGAAGAGCCGCCATCCTCCTAGTTCATCGCTCTGCGCCAACTAGGTATAATTTCATTCCCAGCGCTGCGCGCTCATAGATTAGATGTTCTGTAATTATTGCTTCACTTGACTGAATCCCAAGCAACCTCCATATCAAAACAACATAACTACCCTTATCATCTTGCCTCGTATTTTGGGTGTGGTTGGCACGCCCTAAAACTACCGCTCAGGTTATAGGGGGGGAGAACTCCATGACCGAAGAACAGAAAGGTCATGCTGAGCGACAGCGAAGTAACTTGGTCAAGAGGGCTACCAGACGTGTACCTTCAGTAAGGTAACCGGGCGATGATTACTTCTTACGATATGGCATTGGCGGTGCGGTTGCGGGTATGCGTTTCTCGGCAAGCAAACTGTCTGCTTTTGGTTGGATTGGCCATATTTACCGAGGCCCTTCCTGCCGTCAGGGTGACCGGGGTGGTGGTTACGGTGGGAGGAGAACTGCATGGAGAAAACGGGTCGGACAGCTATCTGCGTTATGAAGATAGCAGTCCTCCCCGTTCTATTGTGGCTATATTTGCAGCTCAATTAGCTAAACTAACAAGTAGTATGAAACGGACCCTTTTTGCCACCATCTTCCTATTAGGAGCAAGTCTTAGCACAGCACTATTCGCCCAAACCCTCACAGCAACCCGCACCACCGCAGGCGAAGGCCCTGCCCAGCAAACCATCTCCTTGGGCGAAGTACTCTTCGTGGAGATATCTGGCGATGACCAACGATATGCAGGCGAGCTGGTCAAGCTAGAAAATCAATCCTTGACGCTCTCCAGAAGAGGACAAGAAACCACCTACGCACTTAGTGAATTGACTACCATCGGTATCAAGAAAAAGTGGCTTACCACCCTACGAGCAATCGGCCTACCCGGTATGGGGCTTGGGGCATTTATGCTTGTAGCGGGCCCCATTTCATATTTCACCTCCACCAGCGCCTACCGCGGATTGGATCTAGTACTCATACCCTTAGGACTGGGTATTGGTGGTATAGCCTCCATCCCATTTTGGATCAAACGACCCCAATTTCCAGCCGATAGTTTTCGGTACACTATTCAATAATTAGGAGAGATGTCATTTTTATCTTGCTGATAATCAATTAATTAAAAGAATTTTTTCAAGTGCTTTATGTAATTCTGGATTAGGCCGCATCCTATGCCCAAACAATCCAATGCAATCATGAAGCACACGTATGGAATCTTACTATTGACCAGTCTGGCCTTTCTAAGCATAGTATTGGGAGGCTGGACTGAAGGTCCAGATCAGCAGTTTATCACCGTTACCGGTACCGTAACCGATGCAGACCTTGGTGATCCTTTGCCAGGAGTGAACGTGACTGTAAAAGGTACTAATCGAGGATGTTTCACGGATTTGGATGGGAATTACCAAATAGAGGCTGCTCCCTCAGATATCCTAAAAATCGCCTTTGTGGGTTACGAAACCCAAGAAGTTACCGTGGGCAACCGCTCAGTGATTGACGTGGCTCTCAGTTCGAGCGCGATGGAGCTAGAAGAAGTGGTGGTAATAGAGTCTCGTGACGTTGTGCAACGATTTAATTTAAGTGGTGCTGTTTCTGGTGTTCAGAGAAACGGAATTTTCAGAAGAAGGAATCAATCCACCCCTGCACCCAGCTACGACATGGACCAGCCCGTTAGGCAATTGGACCGTGAGGAGTATGCCTCCATCAACGAACGTGGGTTCGTAAAACCACAAGACGAAGCCCTTTCCACCTTCAGCATCGATGTGGACGTGGCCAGTTACGCCAATATGCGTAGGTTCATCAACCAAGGACAGAAGCCGCCTGAAGATGCTATTCGCATCGAGGAGATGATCAACTACTTCAACTACTCCTATCCCCAACCCGATGACGAGCATCCCTTCAGCATTACCACCGAGGTAGGTCCTGCCCCTTGGGCACCAGATCACTACTTGCTCCACGTAGGGCTACAAGGAAAAATCATCCCCGCCGAAGACCTACCCCCCAGCAATCTGGTTTTCCTCATCGATGTGAGTGGCTCTATGAGCAGTGCTAACAAACTTGGCTTGGTGAAAAGGAGCATGGAAATGCTCACCGACCAACTGCGCAAAGAGGACCGGGTAGCTATAGTTGTGTATGCAGGTGCTGCAGGCGTAGTATTGGATAGTACCCCTGGCAACCAACCTGAAAAGATCAAGCGCGCTTTGCGCAGATTAGAAGCAGGTGGTTCCACTGCCGGAGGTGCGGGCATCGAAATGGCCTACAAGATTGCCCTGGAAAACTTCCAGGAAGGCGGTAACAACCGGGTAATTATGTGCTCTGACGGCGATTTCAATGTAGGTACCAGCAGTAGCGGTGGACTAGAGCGCCTCATAGAGCGAAAACGAGAGCAAGGAGTATTTCTGACCGTGTTGGGCTACGGAATGGGTAACTACCAAGACAGCAAAATGGAAATCTTGGCCGATAAGGGCAATGGCAACTATGCCTACATCGACAATGCTCAGGAGGCCCAAAAGGTACTAGTAAGTGAGTTTGGCGGCACCCTGTTCACCATCGCCAAAGACGTGAAATTGCAGCTGGAATTCAACCCTCGCTATGTACAGGGCTACCGCCTGATTGGGTATGAAAACCGTATGCTGGAAGCTGAGGATTTCAACGACGACAAGAAGGATGCGGGTGAGCTAGGTTCTGGCCACACTGTTACCGCCCTGTATGAGATCATCCCGACCGGCATCAATTCTTCCCACTTGGGTTCAGTAGATGCCTTGCGCTACCAGGCCAGCACCAGTACCGACCTACCGGCCGGAGCAGATAATGAATGGGCAACCGTGAAGTTCCGCTACAAGGCACCCAGGGGTACTACCAGCCAGCTGATTGTACACCCTATTGCCAAAGAAGAAACCCGAGGAGCAAGCAACAACTTCTCATGGTCGGCGGCAGTAGCCCAGTACGGCATGCTGCTTCGCGATAGCGATTACAAAGGCAATGCGAGTTATGATGCAGTAATAGCCTTGGCGCGGGGAAGCAGAGGCAATGATGAAGAAGGATACCGCGCCGAATTCATTCGCCTGGTGAAAGCCAGTCGTTTATTAGGAGAAGCAGACTAACCCTATCTGAACAGACTAGCCATCGTTCTTACTCATTCACTATTCTCAATGCACGTAACCCCTGGCACCGATCCAGGGGTTTTTCATGCTAAAGCCTTTAACTCACTTCAGAAAAGTCAGGATTCGGAAAGGCAGGATATTCTCAATGATAATCAAGGGTCGCTGAACGGCACTCTATAAAAGGCAGGGCGAATGACTTGTAATAGTTGAGAACTGTAAATAAGAAACTGTGGTGCTGGTTTCTATCAGGAGGTAATTTTAGAGCCCTTTAGCAATCTTCTGAACAGCCTCTTCAGAAGTTTGTGCGATTTCAGCTATTTGAGCTACGGAGAGCACTCCGTTTTTGAGCATATTTTCAATCATAAGAGATTTCCCTTGCGCTAATCCCTTCTCGAGACCCTTTTCTAATCCTCTTTCTAATCCCCGTTCCAACCCTTCTTGGTAAAAGCTATCAGATTCTATATCGTAAGTGATCGGCATGCTTTCAGTAATTTCTTTAGCAAGGTTATCTAATTTACGTAAACGTGACAGGATCACCAAGTGTTGTAGATACCGCTGCCGGACTACTTCCTCATTTTGTAAGGACCACAGTCGTTCGATGATTTTCTGAATCACTTGTTTACCCTCTTCAGGTGGATAATCCCCCAAGATGGCCAGGATGATTTCTTCAGGCACCGAAGAACTAAGGGTTTGCTGTAGCGGAACCTCGCTGAGGTTTTTTAGGGTGTACCCGGTGATCTTCTGTCCCTCTGGGAGTTGGGAGATCATCTGCGATTTACCGGGCCCTAAATACAGAACAAACTGGCGAACGGGTACCTCAAACTTGCGCAGCAACAAGGCCTTGTACTCGGCCATGCGGTAGATCATCTTAGGATCATCCTGCGTTTGGAATTCCAGGTGAAGTAGAAATTCCTGACCGGTTTCGTCAGTCACCC
>JBCBHI010000366.1:0-5501 GCA_038525885.1 Bacteroidota bacterium | reverse complement strand
GTATTTTCTTAATATTGGCGTTTGGTAAAGAACCCAAGAACCCCTATTTTTCGTAAAATCAGCGAATAACACCCGAAATCCAGGATTGGATTGTTTATTTTCGCGCAAATTTAGAGGTAAAGTAAAACCTTCTAAATAATGGCTCGCATAAAGTACTACTACGACACTGAGTCTTGTAAGTACGAACGTGTAAAGGTTTCCAAGTGGGATATCACTCTTAATCTATTAGGGTTTCTCGCGGTTGCCCTCATGTTCGGTGTCGGCTTCAATTTCCTATTCAATTACTACTTCGATTCTCCTGAAGAGGCTCGCCTCAAAGACCAGAATGCCAGGCTGGAATTCTACTATGAGGAACTCAACAAGGAGATGGTTCATGTGCAAGAGATGCTGATTCTGTTGCAGAAGCGTGATGACGACGTGTACCGTACCATCATGGAAGCTGAGCCCATTCCGCTTACTATCCGCAATGCGGGTATGGGTGGTGCTGAGCGCTATCGTGATTTGATGGAAGCAGGGTTGGATAACCAACAATGGGTTTTGGAGGCCTACAAGAAACTAGACCATATTCGCAAAAAGATTTATATCCAGTCAGAGTCTTACGACGACATCATTGAAATGGCAGAAGGGAAGGAAGAAATGTTAGCTTCTATCCCAGCTATTCAGCCTGTGTCCAATAAGCAGCTTTCTCGTTTCGCCTCTGGGTTTGGTGTACGGATGCACCCTATATATAAGGTGCGTAAGATGCACTATGGAGTGGACTTTACTTGCCCACGTGGTACTCCCATCTATGCCACCGGTAACGGTACCGTGGTGCGGGCTTCCCGGTCTAGCCGGAATGTAGGAGCTGGTAACCAAGTACAGATAGACCATGGTTATGGGTACCGTACGCACTACTTCCACATGCAAGATTTCATTGTGAAGGTAGGGGACGAAATAAAACGCGGGGACCTGATTGGGTATGTAGGTAGCACCGGTGGTTCTACCGCGCCTCACTTACACTATGAGGTACTCAAGGACGGTAAGCATGAAGATCCTGTTCGTTACTTCTTCCAAGACCTCAACGATGAGGAGTACGAGGAGATTTTGGAGATGGCTACCGTAGAAAACCAGTCACTCGGATAAATCAAATTCCTGATCATAAACGGAAGCGGCTTTCTTAATCGGAGAGCCGCTTTTTTTGTGGCCAATCGGAAGTTGGATAGAGGTTTGGGGATCGAGCAAGAAACCTGGGGATTTCTCGCCGTTGTCAAGGTCCGACTTTCGGTGTTTAAGGGCTAGAAGCCCGTCACCGGAACGCCGGCAGCCGATAACCTACGCGGTCTTACTTGTTGGTGGGGGGCGCTTAGATAAGGCCGTGCAGATACCATTAGGTGCTAGGAATTCTAAACCACAACAAGGATAGGTCTTAAGAGTAAATGAATTCTCAGGTTTTCGGCTGAGCCAACTATGATAAATCGGGTATGCCCCTTTTGCACGAAGCAAAAAAAACACCCTGCAATCGCAGGGCGTTTTTCAAACGGGATTCCAACAACTATTCACTGCGTAATGACTTGACCGGATTGGCCAGTGCGGCGCGGATGGATTGGAAACTCATAGTGAGCCAAGCCACCAGCAAGGCCGTTACCCCCGCCAGGATGAAGATCCAAGGCGATAGGTTGGTCCGGTAAGTAAAATCGTTGAGCCAGTATTCGTTCATGACGTATCCTGCCACCAAGGACCCTATCACAAAACTGATGGACACCAGGATCATGAACTCTTTGGAAAGCATAAGTACAAGGCCTGGTACCGAGGCACCCAGCACTTTTCTTACCCCAATTTCTTTGGTGCGTTGTTCCGCGGTGAAGGCCGCCAGCCCAAACAGGCCTAAACAAGCAATGAGGATGGCCAGTACCGCAAAGCGGTTGAAGATAGATCCTTGCCGTTTTTCATTCTCATAGAGGTCTTCGAAGCTTTCATCGATGAACTCATAGGCATAAGGCTGACCGTTGGACATGTCTTTCCAGGTGCTCTCCAAAGTGGCCAGAGCCTGCTCAGTTTTCTCAGGAGCAATCTTGAAGGTGATACGTCCTCGGTTTTGACTAATTACGATTACGGCCGGGCTTATTTCCTGACGCATACTTTCGAAGAAGAAATCCTCCACCACACCAATTACCTGTAACTGAGCCAATTGGCCTTGGCTACTGGCAAACATACCAACTTGCTGATCCAGCACATTCTCTTCGGTCCAGCCGAACTGCTTCATACAAGCCTCGTTGAGGATTACAGCGCTGGAGTCGGTACTGAAGTTAGCGTCGAAGTCACGCCCTAGTTTTACCTGAAGCCCTAAGGTTTTGACGTAGTCAAAGTCCGCATCGATGATCCGCATGGAAGTGCCGCGCTCATCGTCAGGGCTGGTGCCTGGGAAAACCAGCGAGTTGTTAGCACTGGAGGGCGTAGGCAGGTGGCCCGTCATGGTAGCGGATACAAAGCTAGGGTCACGCATTACTTCTTCCTTGAAGTTCTGTGCGTTGTCCTGTAGCAAGTAGGCATTCATCACAGAGACCAGCTGCTCCTTATCATACCCCAGGTTCTGATTGCTAATGAACTGCCGCTGTTGGTACACCACCAGGGTACACACAATGAGGATAATGGATATGGAGAACTGAAACACCACCAAGGTGCTGCGAAGCCCTTTGTGCTTCATGCCTCCCTGGATTTTTCCTTTGAGAACAGTGGCTGGGTTGAACCCAGACAAGTAGAACGCAGGGTAGCTGCCGGCTAGTAAGCCAATGAAAAGCGCAATACCCAGGAGAATGGGTAGCATGGTAGGCCAATGGATGGTGCTGAAGGTGAGCTCTTTACCTGCCAATTGGTTGAACTGTCCCAGGGCTAGGCCTGCCAATACAATGGCAATCAGGAATGCCACCATGCTGAGTACAAAAGCCTCAGAAAGAAACTGTGAGATCAACTGCTTTTTGAGCGAGCCCATAGTTTTGCGGATACCCACTTCTTTCGCCCGGTTGGCCGACCGTGCTGTGCTTAGATTCATGAAGTTGATACAGGCAATGAAAAGGATGAGCAGGGCTACTGCAGAGAAGATATACACGTATTGGCGGTCACCGTTTATGCCTAGCTCAGCATCAATGTGGGAGTCCAGGTGGATATCCGTGACGGGCATCATGCTAAACTTAGCATTGTTCCCTTCTTCTGCCCAGGCTTCCAGGGATTTGCCCATAAACCGCTCTAGCTCAGGGCCGATGTATTTCTCTACCGTGCCGGGGAACTTGGCCTCCACCGTGGCAGGGTCTACTCCATCACGTAGCTTGAGGTAGGTCTGGAAGTTGTTGCTGAGCCAGAGAGACTCAGTGGTTTCGTTCAGGCTAATCAGCGAGGCGAAGATGCCGAAGTTGAAGTGGGTATTACCCGGAATGTCCTTGATCACCCCAGTTACCTCATAGTCGTCCGAATTGTCCAGCTTTAAAATTTTACCGATCGGATCTTCACCGCCAAAGTATTTCTTGGCCATGGTTTCGGTCAGTACCAGCTTATTGGGCTCTTCCAGCGCATCCTCTGGGTTACCCGCCAGGAAGTCAAAATTGAACATGCGGGCTACGCCTTGGTCTGCAAAGATGAGCACGCCCGATTCCTCCCGGTAGCGGTCTCCTTCATAATCGATAATCCAGGAGCCTTGATTCCGAAAGCGTGCGAAGTCTTCCACCTCCGGGTATTCTTCCCGAAAGGTAGGCCCGGCATGGGGGCTTACTACGGCCACGCTGAATTCCTGACCAGCCATGGTGCCACTGAAGTCTACCCGGTAAATGTTGTTGGCGTCTTCGTAATACTGGTCGTAGGATAACTCGTGCTGCACATAGAGCACCATGAGCAGTACACTGGCGATACCAATGGACAGCCCAAGGATGTTAATAGCCGAATAGAATTTGTACTTCCACAAATTCCGGAAGGCTACTTTGATGTAATTGCGGATCATAGTTATAGTTGTTGTTGTGAGTTTTTCCCTTAGGGAGAGGAGTGTGAATAATTTGGCCGGATACACAATCCCCTTTGTTGTTAATTATTAGATGGGATTTTACCACAGGATGTTGCACCCAAAGTCAGAAAAAAATAAAATTCTTTGGTCAGAGAGACCTTCTGGAAAATAGATTAGGCCGAGAAGGGTGTCGATTCAAATAAAAATAATGACTATTTTTCTAAAAAATTTCACACCCAAATGATGAGTGCAGCACACATTCGCAACGGGATTGTAGGGAGTATACTACTTCTCCTCTTGGCCATGGTTCCGGCTCAAGCCCAGAAAAAGTTTGATAAATACCGGGATAAAGCCCAGGCTGCCTACGAAGATGGCAACTACAAGTCGGCGCTCAAATTTAGTGATAAGCTGATCACCAAGTCCATTGCGAAGCTAGGGCCTAATAACCCCTACCTGCCCTATGCCTACATCAACCAGGCACAGACTCTACTAGAGAATGGTATTCTGGTGGAGGTAGATACTACCGTGGGTACGGCCCTGGACTTGAGCATCAAGGCTTTTGGGGAAACCTCGCAAGAGTACGCGGCTATTTTACTCAAGGCTGTGAATGTGATGCTGGACTACGGCCAGATACTAAAGGCCAAGCTTTACTTAGATGAGTCCAAAGAGATAGTAGAAGGCACCAATGCCTACGAAGAACTCAAAACGGCTTATGTGCGGGCCGAAGCCCGGGTGCTCATGGAGCAAGGGTATTACCGGGAGGCCATCCGGTTTATCGATGAGAAGCTGCCCGAGCTGCAGGGTTTGACTTCTGAAACCATCACTTTTCAGGATCAGGATGGTCAAACCCAATCCATTTCCCTTTCCAAAGAAGAATACAAGCGAAACTTCCAAGAGTATGCGCGGCTGCTCACCTTGAAGGGTAATATCTTCCGTAAGCAAGGAAATTATACCAGCTCAGACTCTGCCTTTATCTATGCAGAGGCGTGGATCCTCACGAAGCTCAACCGAAATGACCGGGTGATGGCTGAGAATGTGTATTGGCAAACGCGGATGCTGGATGATAACGGGGCTATCGGTTTCCCTGAGCAAGGATATGAGAAGGCCCTGCGGATCTTGTCCAAAAGCGCGCACCCTGCACACCGCTTGTTTGTAGATATCAATGAGAGCTATATCAAATACCTCATCCGGACCCGGGAGGTAGTAAAGGCCGGTAATCTGGAACGCCTGTTTGAGAAAAATAACCGGAAGTATTACGGTCAACGGAGCCTCAATTACATTCGCACGGCTACTCTGCAACTGGAAAATGCCTTTGTAGATGGCAACTTCAAACGGCTGGAGAATAACACCCTTAAGTTGATTGCCGCCACCAATGTTGTGCCTTCTAATCACCCCGTGGTAGTAGAGTGGCTCGACTTTTTGCATAAAGTGGCGGTAGCTGAAGGACGGTATGACGATGCTAAGACTTATCTGGAAGGGGCCCTGAATCTAAAGGAAGACCTGTATGGCCCTGACGCTCCTGAATACCACGCCA
>JBCBHI010000365.1:0-5505 GCA_038525885.1 Bacteroidota bacterium | reverse complement strand
CTACCTCGTCTTTATTCTGGAAATTACCATAGATAGCCCCTTTGGTAATGCCTGTGGCATTGGTAATGTCTGATATAGAAGTGGCCGTGTATCCCTTCGTGTTGAAGAGAGGCATGGCTCGGGTAATAATCAGCTCTTTGGTTTGCGTAGGGTTTCTCATGGTGATACAAATATACCGAATGGTATGTTAATATACCAGTCGGTATCTATTTGCTTTTGGTATCGTTTGAAATACCCCGAAATAGATAATAAAATGGGGTTGATTATCTTGCGGCTGATTTCTACATCACCATTATTTCCCTTAGCTCCTTGTTCACCATTTTATTTGCTACCATGCTGTCTGTGCCCTGGTGGGGCCTGTTGATAGTTGTATCCCTAGGGGTAGCAATAGGTTGGAGCCTTTTGCGCAGAGAGCGGTCCAGGTCTCGGCTACAGGTGGATGAACTACAAACCAAACTTGCCGAGCAAACCCGTTCGCTGGCTCATATCAACATTAAGCTCAACCGGAAAAATATGGCGGTACGCCGCCAGTCCAACGCGCTAGAGTCTCAAAAACATGCCACCGAACTAGCTCATCGCGAGCTACAAGCTTCCATTTCTTATGCCCAGCGGATTCAGCAAGGGCTCCTATCTACAGAGGAGGATTGGAAGAATATCGGCCGGCAGTTTTTTGTGATGTACCACCCACGGGATGTGGTAGGGGGAGATTTCCACTGGGCCTATGCCAACAAGCAGATTGCCTGCTGGGCAGTAGGAGACTGTACCGGGCACGGGGTGCCCGGAGCCCTGATGAGCATGTTGGGGGTGAGCTTTCTCAACGAAATCATTGCTGATGGGGGAGAGACGGAACCCGCCTTTGTGTTAGAGCTGCTGCGAGCAAAGATCATCCGAACCCTTAACCAAGCCCGCTACGCGGATTCAGAAAATCACGACGGTATGGATATTGGGCTTTGTATAATGGACCAGCGGTCCCGGCATTTGACCTTTGCTGGAGCCCACCATCCCTTGTATTTGGTTCGCGAAGCCAAACGCAAAGCCCCTGAGGGATTTACGCGTCAGGTTACCTTGGGAGAACACACCCTGTACGAGTTCAGAGGAGACCGGATTCCTGTAGGGAAACACGCCAACGATAGCGAAGGCTTCCATACCAAGTCCCTTCAGTTATGGTCTGGCGATTCGCTATACATGATGTCGGATGGGTTGCAGGATCAGCTAGGTGGGCCAGACAAGCGGAAATACATGGCCAAGCGAATTAGACAGAAACTGTTAGAAACTCAGGAGCGACCCATGGCGGAACAGTACCGGTTTTGGGAGGCCGAGTTTATCGATTGGTTGGCAAGCAGCCCCATAGGGCAAGTAGATGATGTATGCCTTACTGGCGTGCGGATATAACCGCCATTGTATTTTTTAAGCTGAAAGCAGACAGATAAGTATTCGAATTGGGTTTGCCTTGGTATCTTCGAGGATACATCATCAATAGTGAATAAAAGGTATTTTTTTGGTCTCGTTGTAGGCCTGGGATTGTTGTTGGTTGGGTGTCAGTTTCGGCCCTCGGTAGAGGAGCTAGAAATGCCGAAACTCTATGAGGGGCCGCAGCTTGTGTCCTTGGATACGGCTACCGGTTACCGTCAGAATATGGTCACTGGGCTTCCTGTGCCTACACTGATCAACTCCCTGGGAGATACCGTAGTTACCGGGAAGCGAATTGCCTTGCAAAGTTTGCCATTGGCTGGCCCGGCACTGACCAAGATAGCCAGCCGAAGAGCAAAACCTACCCAGGAGGTAAAAGCTTTCCCCAATCGTTTTGCCGTACCCATTTCCGGTGAAGCGCCCTCCCTTCCATTTGAAGCTGTACGAGAGTTGCCTTTTGGGGAGGCTTATCGTGATTTTACCCTTACCCTGACCAATGGCGATACCCTGGCTACCGGAGTACCGCTTCCCATCAACTTCGATACCGTACCCTTTCCTCTCAAGGTAACCGGAGAGGCCATGCCTTTTCGCTTCCGGGATGTGGCCCAGTACAACTTACAATACCTGGATGTAGGGCAAGGCCTACACAGCTCCTACATCTTTAGCATGTTGCAAGACTCGCGGGGCGATCTATGGTTTGGTTCGGACGCCGCAGGGGCCGTTCGGTATGACGGTAATTCCTTCATTGCCTTCTCTAAAGAGGAGGGGCTGCGGAGCAACTTTGTTCAGGTCATTTTTGAGGACGATGAAGGGCGGATCTGGTTAGGTACACGCAACGGGGGTATAAGCGTCTACGACGGCAAAAACATTGTCCATGTACTGCATGGAGATAGTGATATAGGTTATGTGCGTAGCATTGATCAAGATGTCTCGGGCAACATTTGGTTGGGTACTCGGAAAGGCTTGGTGAGGGTAGAGGGTAATACAATAACCTTTCTCACTACCCAAGAAGGCCTTTTAGATAATAGTGTGCAAGACCTGGAAGTGGACCCTGAAGGAGGTTTTTGGCTAGCTACTCCTGCAGGACTCTGTCATTATGATGGAGAGGTGTTCCGCCATTACCCTCCAGCAGATCAAAGGCCAGCAGTGCTGCACCTTGACCTAGAAAACCGCTTGTGGGTAGCTGGTGCCTCTTCTGGGGTTCAGGTTGTAGACCTTGACCAGGCTATCCAATATCAGGCTCCGCCTACCTTGGATTCTATGCGGATTCGGGTATTTGCTCAGGACACCCTGGGGCAAATCTGGATGGGTACTCAGGGGGATGGGCTGGTGTCCTATCACCAAGACCAGTTCAACTTCATCAGTGAAGAAAGCGGCCTCAATCATCCTTCGGTCTTGTCCATTGTGGTGTCTAAGGACGGTATTTTGTGGCTGGGAACGGACGGTGGGGGTGTCAACCGACTCAATTTGGCCTCCTTCAGTTTTGTGACCGAAAAGGAAGGCCTTAGTAACGAGAGAGTCTTTCCGATGCTAGAAGACCAGAAGGGCAGTTTGTGGCTGGGCACACAGTTTGGCGGAGTTACCCAATTTGACGGCCAACAGTACCGCCAGTTTTACGCAGACAGTGGCTTCCCCATCACCTTTGTGCGTTCTTCTGCGGAAGACAAGGAAGGAAACCTCTGGTTTGGGGGACGAAATGGGCAGCTCGTTCGGTACGATGGCACTCAATTTCACGAGTATACGTTAAGCAATCCCGATTGGGCAGGGCAGGCCGTGGAAGCCATCCTGGTCTCTTCCACCGGAGAGGTGTGGCTAGGCATCCGGCATCGGGGAGTTGTCAGGGTATCAGAGGAGGCCACGTTCTATTATTCTGAAGAACAAGGCCTTCCAGGCAATGATGTCAATGCCATCATCGAAGACCAAGAGGGCAGGATTTGGGTAGCCTTTCAAGAGGGAGGCCTTACCTGCCTGGATGGCGATACCCTCCTCAACCTTTCGGAGCGGGAAGGCATGGCTACCCACCGGGAGATCTATTCCATTTTTCAGGATAGTCGGGGCATAATTTGGATTGGGACCGCTGGCTGGGGAGCGATCGCTTTTGATGGCCAAACCTTCTTCCATTACAGTGCCGACCAAGGCCTTACGAATGCCATTGCCTGGACGGTAGGCGAAGACGCCCAAGGTAATATTTGGGTAGGGACCGAAAGAGGGCTCACTTTGCTAGCGCTTTCTGAAGGAGTAGGTTTTCCCGCCTATACACCTATAGTATACGGTGATGCAGATGGCCTACTAGCCACGGACTTTCTGTACGATACTTATCTGGACCAAAACCAACGGATGTGGTGGGGTACTGGCAAAGCCTTGGTTTCCTTGGATTTGGCCAAATGGAGAGCCGCTGAGGAACGTCCTTTGCTACGACTTCAGAACCTCCTCATCAACGAGGATTTTGTCAATTTTCATGCTCAGGATCTTGCTGTCCGTGGGTTGCAGTATGAAGAAGTGATACCCTATGCCAATACTCCGCAAGGCTTGGAGTTGTCTCACGACCTTAACACCCTCACTTTCCAGTTTTCTACGCTGCATTGGTCCGCCCCCAACCAACTGCAATACAGTTTTTTCTTACAGGGGAGAGACACCCGCTGGAGCAACCCTACCCATAGCAATGTCCCGGTGTATCGCAATCTACCCCCCGGTCAGTACACCTTGTACGCCCGGGTAGTGGGCCGGGAGAAGACGTGGAGTGATCTGTACCAATTTGACTTCACTATCCGCTACCCTTGGTGGGAGCAGTGGTGGGCCATTGTGGGGTACCTTTGTATATTTCTAGTGGCCTTGTTTGGTGCTTTTCGTTGGCGGACAGCCCAAATTCGTAAACAAAAGAATTTGCTGGAGGAGTTGGTGGATGTGAGAACCCAGGAGTTGGCCCGTTCTAACCAGAAGCTGATCAAGCAAAATGCAGAAATCACCCAGCAGCGGGAGCAAATAGCCGAACAGAAGGAGGAGATTGAGGTCCAGAAAGTACGGGTAGAGACTGCTCACGAGGAGCTTACAGCTTCGATCTCTCATGCGCAGCGAATCCAAAATGCCCTGCTCACTTCCGAAAAGCTATGGGCCCGCGCTATGGATGGATACTTTATCCTTAACAAACCCAAGGAGGTAGTAAGCGGTGATTTTTATTGGGCTTATGAGACAGAACACTACTTCTTTTGGGCCGTGGCAGATTGCACCGGGCATGGGGTGCCCGGTGCTATGATGAGCATGCTGGGAATCACTTTCCTTAAGGAAGTAGTAGTAGATTCCATGGGAGCCTCGCCGGGAAAAATACTCGACCGGATCCGGGAGAAATTCGAAGCCTCCTTTGAAGGCCAGGGCTTAGGGATTGATCAGGAAGGGATGGATATCAGTTTCTGTGCCTGGGATCGAAAGCAATCTGTATTGCATCTGGCTGGTGCCTTCAACCCGGTTATTCTCATACGTAGTACCGCGGCTGTTTCACCTGAGGGCTTTGACAAGACTATGGCAGGAGACCAGCATGCGCTCTATGAATACAAAACCGACCGAATGTCCGTAGGGAAAGGTTTTACCTCTCAGGAGTCTTTTGTTACCCGTTCAGTGGCTCTTCAGCCTGGCGACGTTATCGTTCTGTATACGGATGGCTTCCAGGATCAATTTGGCGGACCTAAAGAGCGAAAGTTTATGGGTAAGCGCCTCAAGCAACTCTTGCTGGAGGTGCAGCAATTTCCCGTTCATCAGCAATCCCATAAGATCGAGCAGACCTTTGAGGAGTGGATGTCCACCAGTTCTATTGGGCAGATTGATGATGTCTGCCTGGTAGGGGTGAAGATCTAGTAGCCTAGAAAAGACTGAAGCTGGAGGCCACACACCCACAGAGCAGGATAGGTTGCAATAAAGGCCCAGAAGAAAGAATTGAGCCCCATGAGCAGAGCAATGGAGCCATGCAACAAGACCCCTTCGGCTAAGAAGACCCAGGCATAAGGATAGGGAGTGAACAAGAACAAAGGGAAGAGCAGCTCGAAAAGCAGGGTGCTCCAGGTTAATACTTGCTGTACCTTAGGTTTCCCGTATAATAACTTG
>JBCBHI010000364.1:0-5507 GCA_038525885.1 Bacteroidota bacterium | reverse complement strand
GCGCGTTGGTAACTGCCGAAGCCATCACCGAATCGTCAAAAACACGAGATATTTTGAGGACAGCTCCTGGCAAAGGGCTTTGCGTCTCTACATCTACCACCTGCCCGCGCAGCACCTGTGTGTATTGCTGCCCAAAAACGGCGTTTGTGAGCATCATCAGTATCCACAGACCAACCCAGCGACGAAATCCCATAATTTCTCAGAAAACTGTTTAGATCAATTCTAAATAGAAGCAAAGGTAGGCCTCACTTAGCCCACTTCCAAACCACACGATAGATAAGCAAAATCCGTTCATCGACTGTGATTATTTACCCATATTTACAGCCTACTCAACCTCATCATTCTTCACCATGGATAACTTCGAACAAAAGAAAACTCACCTACACATGCTCATGGAAATTGCCATGGCAGACCGCGACTTTTCTCAGGTAGAAGACCTTTTCCTCAACCGGATCGCTCAAGTACTCAATATACCGCTGGAGGAAGTGGTACACCAGGAATTTGACCGCAACGATCTCCAGCTACCCCGGCGAGAATTCAAACTGTATGGACTGTTCCACCGCTTGGTACTTATGGGCCTTTCTGATAACCACCTTCATACCGCCGAGCGCAAGTTACTACTCGATTTCGGCATCCGCATGGGCCTCAACCCAAGTGCTATACTAGAAGTCATGGACTATTGCGACGAAAAAGGCCTGGCCGCTATTCCCAAAGATATCGTGAGGATTTTCTACAAGTACAATAATTAGAATTGAGAAGTCAGAAGCGGGAAGTGAGAAGGGATTTTTAGAATACAGAAAACAGGAGTCAGAATACAGAATTTTTAAAGGCCTAGGGCCTTCTCCCTTGCAGTTCCTCTGCTACCTCTGCGATTTCCTCTCCGCCTCTGCGCGAAATCGAACTTCCAACCTCGAACCTCCAACTTCAAATTTCGAACCCTGACTATAGCCCTAAAACTTCCCAAAGAATCATCAAGAAAGGAGCGGCCATGATCAGGCTATCAAAACGGTCTAGAAATCCTCCGTGCCCCGGAATGGCCTGGCCCGAATCCTTTTGCATTAGGCCCCGCTTCAGCAGCGACTCTACTAGGTCTCCCAAACTAGCCGGAATCACCAGCACTATCCACGCCAGTAGCCATTGGCCGCGGGTGAGATCAGTGGCCCACTGGCCCAGACAGAGGGAAACCACCAAGGCCAACGCAACTCCTCCAAGAGCTCCTTCCCAAGTCTTATTGGGGCTTACTCTCGGGAAAAGAGGCCGCTTACCCCACACTCTACCTACAATATAAGCCCCGGTATCGTTGCCCCAGATCATCAGCATGATACCCAAAATGTATTGGTAGTGATAGACCCCCTGCTCGTCAAACGCCACCACGTGCAGCATACTGATGGGCGCCGCCACATACAACACGCCAAGCAAAGTATAGGCAATCCCGTCAAAAGCACGAGCCGTGTCCTTTACATCAAACAGCTTAATGAAAAAAGTAAGGAACAGCATCGGCACAAAAATGAGCGTCCAGCGAGAAGGCTCATTGAGATGAAACATGGCCAATAGCTGCGCATAGACTACTACACCGGTAAGTAACCCCCAGAGGGATACCGGCCGGAGGTTGCCGGCCCGAACCAGCTGGTAAAACTCCCGCTGCGACAGCAGCATGATGGTCAAAAACAAGCCTACATACGCATACGGATGGCTGACGATACACGTAACAATGAGAGCAGCCCCCAATACCCCAATAATGATGCGTTGCGTAAGATTAGACAGGTTATTCAAAAGTGATTTCTTCGTTGATGAAATGAATGGCCCTCAGGGTATAATCAGACGGCACGTGCACCTCCAGATTACCCAACAGATACGGCGAATTCTGTTTGTTTACCACCAGGGCCGGAATTTCCTGCTCCTCTAGCAGGTCCTTCACCATCTGTGCCCGGTACATCACCTGGGTTTCGTACACCCGTTTCCAAACACTCATACCAGCGCCTCCCGCTGTCGGTAATAATTCCAATAATAATACCCTAGCCCAGCTACTGCCCCTACCGCAATCAAGGTGGGTAACAAAGGCATCAGTTCTGGTGATTCTGTAACATCCTCAATCATACCATGCTGCTGGCTGTAAACCAGCAAAACCGTGATAAAGTTATTGAGAAAATGGGCCAGCATCGCCACCCACAGCCTACCACTCCATATAAATAGGTAACCAAAAAGAACCCCCAGCGCCATACGCGGAAAGAATCCCAAAAACTGCATGTGAATCGCGCTAAAAACTATCGCGGCTCCCCATACCGCAATATGGGCGTTACCACTAGCCCGATGGATATAGTTTTGCAGCAGCCCTCGGAAGGCAATTTCCTCACCAATAGCCGGCAATACCGCAATCATAATCGTCAGCAGAATAGCATCTCCCAACCCATCCATTTGAGTCATAAACTCCGTCTGCTCCGCCATTTGCTTCTCGGTAGCCACCGCCCATTCTCCCAAGGCCCCCAAAAAGCTGAGGTCCAAACCCTGGTTCCATTGAATCAACTGGGCGTTTACAATCAAGAAGGGAAAAATAATTGCCAGTGGCAGAATAAAATCCACCGGTGAAGCCTTCCATTCTGGAGAAATTACCCGCACCTGCTGGCGCTCATAATACTTTACAAAGGCTAGCGGAATCAAAATGTAGGAAACCACCGTATAGATACTTTGCATCAGCCAGGAAATCTGCTGGCCGTTGGGTATCGAACCGGGGTCCTCAGCAAACCTCGTCAGGGCTTCCAAAGCCACACCTATGAAGGGGATAATCACCAGTGTGCCTACAAACTGGCCAAAAAAGAAGCCAAGAATAAGCACCACTAAGTACCAGAAAAGGGAGTTGGAGGACGACAGACGGGGCTGAAGTGGGAGGCGATCCAGGTATTTCGTCATAATCGGCGTAAATTTACGGCAAAAATTCACTTTCGCTTTGGTAAAGATTGGAAACGTAGAGGTAGGAGAATTCCCGTTGTTGTTGGCCCCCATGGAGGACGTAAGCGATCCCCCCTTCCGGGCCGTATGCAAAGAGAACGGGTCTGATGTCATGTATACCGAGTTCATCTCCTCCGAGGGGCTCATCCGCTATGCAGACAAAAGCGTGCAGAAGTTGGACATCTACGACTACGAACGCCCCGTGGGCATTCAGATATTTGGCAACGAGATCGAAAGCATGAAGGAGGCCGCCACCATTGTAGAGCGCGCCCAGCCCGAAATCCTCGACATCAACTACGGCTGCCCCGTAAAAAAAGTGGCCTGCAAAGGCGCGGGCGCAGGCATCCTGCAAGACATTCCCAAGATGGAGCGGATGACGGCCGAGATTGTGAAGCAAGTAGACCTACCCGTAACCGTGAAAACCCGGCTGGGTTGGGACGAGAACACCATCAAAATCGTAGAGGTAGCCCTCCGTTTGCAAGATGCCGGCATCAAAGCCCTCAGCATCCACGGCCGTACGCGCAAGCAGATGTACAAAGGCGTAGCCAACTGGGACCCCATTGCGGAAGTAAAAGCCCACCCGGACGTTGAGATTCCCATCTTCGGCAACGGCGACATCGACTCCCCCCAAAAGGCCAAGGAGTACAAGGACACCTACGGCATAGACGGCATCATGATCGGCCGGGCCGCCATCGGCTATCCCTGGATCTTCAACGAGATCAAACACTACCTCGCCACTGGCGAAACCCTGCCCCCACCTGATATGGAAGAGCGCGTGCGCGTAGCCCGCAAGCACCTGGACTTTTCTATAGAATGGAAAGGCGAGCGGACCGGCGTGGTAGAAATGCGCCGGCATTACACCAACTATTTCCGGGGGATTCCTAACTTCAAGCCGTACCGCAACCGCCTGGTGCAGGCCGAAACTCACCAAGAAGTTACCGACATTCTGCTGGAGGTAGCCGCCTCTGTGCACCACGTGTTTGCCTAAGCAACAACAACTCCATGGCGAAACTATCGCGCGAGCAGGCACTGCCTTGGCTCTTGCTCATTGTACTATCCCTGGTATGGGGTAGCTCCTTCATTCTCATCAAACAAGGCCTGCTGGCCTTCTCACCCGGCGAAGTAGGCGCTCTGCGCATAGTATCGGCAGGCCTTTTCCTCATGCCCCTGGCCCTGCCCAAGCTCAAAACCCTGCGCCGCCGGCAGTGGGGCATCCTCTTTCTCATTGGACTGGTGGGTAGCTTCATCCCCGCCTTCCTCTTTGCCTTGGCACAGACGCGCATTGCCAGTGGCCTGGCCGGAGTCCTCAATGCCACCACCCCCATTTTCACCCTCATCATCGGCGGTATCTTCTTCGGGACTACCATTCGTACCCGCTCCATCATCGGTATCATTATCGGGTTCCTGGGCGTTACCATGCTCATTCTTAGCGGCGAAAACACCAACATCCTGGAGAACTTCAACGCCTACGCCCTCTTCATCATCGCCGCCACCGTCTGCTACGGTATCAACGTCAACGTCATCAAGGCCAAGGTGAGCAACCTCACCTCCGTCACCATCACCGGGGTCTCACTGTTTCTGGTCACGCCCATTGCCGCCACCTATCTGTTTGGCTTCACCGACTTTCTCCCCAAACTAAGCCAAGTAGAAGGCGCCTATTGGTCCCTGGGCTGTTTGGTACTCCTGGGCATCCTAGGCACCGCACTCGCCCTCGTCTACTTCAACCGTTTGGTACAGCTCGTATCTCCCGTTTTCGCGGCACAAGTTACCTACCTCATCCCCATCGTCGCCCTACTTTGGGGCCTCGCCGTAGACGAAACCATCCTTTGGGGGCACGTGGCCGGCATGCTCTGCATCCTCGTGGGTGTATACGTCGCCAACCGGAAGTAATAGCCTAGTACAGCAGATAGATTGTGGTCCGACGAATTAAAGTCATCCGACCACTATACCGCTCACAATCCCGATAGATGAAAGGTAGGTTTAGGGTGAAATGAATGGCTGCACGAAGAGTCGCAGCCGAGGCGAGTTGATAACTGTTCGTAGACTTGGTTTAATTTCATATAAAGCGCGCCGCGCTCATAGGGCATTTAGGGAGTGAATAAACCCTGAAAGGGTCACTCGGGATTCGCCGGACCTTTGGTAGTTTAGGTGAGGCAATAACAGTATTCAACTGATTTTTAGACCCTTTCAGGGTTAGGATGTACCCGCCCCAAAGATGATCCTATAAAACCAAAAAAGCCGCGATATGCGGCTTTTATAAGTTCTTCCTTTGCGTGGTGGCATTAGGACCTCTTAAACCACTGCACTTCAAACACCGTAGGCCAGTTCTTACCCGTCAGGTAAATCCGTTGGGTACTCGCATCATAGGCGATCCCATTCAGTACGTCCTCTTGTCCGGTACGCTGCCCCGCAGGTAGCAGGCCTGCCATGTCTATATAGGCCAATACCCGCCCCGTTGCCAGGTCAATCTTGGCAATCAAATCAGTCATCCAGACATTCGCATACAAGTACCCATCAATCATTTCCAGCTCATTGAGATTCTTTACCGGGCCATTGCTATC
>JBCBHI010000363.1:0-5509 GCA_038525885.1 Bacteroidota bacterium | reverse complement strand
GCTGCGGCAGCCTTAGCAGCTTTAGCGTCCTCTATTGTTTTAGTGGAAGTACCTTTCAATACTGATTTCACCTCAGCCATGTTGATCACCGGAAATACCTTGGCAAAAAGGAAGAATGCGGTAAAGAACAACCCAAAGGTGAAATCAGTATTGAAAGGTACTTCCACTAAGACAATAGAGGACGCTAAAGCTGCTAAGGCTGCCGCAGCCAAAACCGCTTAATACTATGGAGAGCAAAAAGAACTACGTACTGGGCATTTTCGACGATGAGGATGTCCTGTTAAAAGGAGTAGCCCAGGTGCGCGAGAAAGGTGTTAAGATAGAAGAAGTGTTTACACCCTTCCCTGTTCATGGTCTTGAGCATGCTCTAGGGTATAAGCGTTCAAAACTATCTGTGGCTGCTTTCCTTTTTGGAATCACAGGTACATCTCTTGCCCTACTTATGCAGTCATGGATGATGGGGGTGGACTGGCCTATGATCATTGGTGGTAAGCCAAATATTCCATTGCCTTCATTTGTCCCCGTAACTTTTGAGTTAACGGTGTTGCTTGCTGCCTTCGGTATGGTAGGGACATTTCTGGTTAGTCGTAACCTGAAACCTTACGGTAAGCCGAAAATCTTTGATGTGCGAAGTACTGACGATAAGCATGTTATGGCTATCGACTTAGCTGAAAACAAGCTCTCTCCTGACGAGATCAAAGGCATTTTGCAAGAAGCAAATGCAGTAGAAGTGAACGATAAAGTATTCGAAGACTAATAAAAGGCCACAGATAGATGAAGATTTCAAAACACTGGATGTGGTTGCTAGGTGCTGCGGGCTTGAGCGCTTGTGGAGCCGGAGGCAATGACCCTGGCGTAGAATACGCCCCCAATATGTACCATTCGGTCCCTTACGAGCCACTCTCTCAGATTACCGATAAAAGTGCTGGTGCTTGGGTAAATAGCACGGAAACCGAAGGACTAGGTGAATACTACAGCAGTAACCCAAACAACCCTCATGGTATGAATATGCGTGAGCCAGTTGCAGGGACTGTTCGTCGTAATAAAGGGTATTTGCCGTACCGCATACCCGCAGATAGTTTGGAGTATGCTGGCCAGGTGTTAGTAAGCCCCTTGGACAGCGCAATGCAAGATGAGATTCTTGCTAATGGCAAGGAGCTATATCTCACCTTTTGTGAACATTGCCATGGAGCTAAGGGAGCTGGAGATGGTTTGGTTGCAGAGAAATACCCTGGTGTTGCTAATTTGACCACGCCTACTTACGCCAATCATACAGAAGGAAAAATCTTTCACGTGATTACTCACGGAAAAGGCAACATGCAGCCTCATGGCTCTCAGATTAGCCAGGAGGATCGCTGGAAAATTGCCAGATACGTTCGTGAAAGTATTCTGGGTGAGCCCACTAATTAAACTATCGCATAGCAATTAAGCATAGAATCATGCAACAAGATATTTTTGAGTTTACCGGTAAGGCCAAGAAGAATCTTCTGATTGCTGCAGGGGTAGGAGTTCTCCTTATCATTATTGGAGCCCTTACTTTTAAGCCTGCTGGCAGTGGTGGGCATGGCGATGAAGGACATGGCGATGGTCATGCTCTTATTGAGTCAAATGACAATGGAGTAGGCCAGATGGTTGCTTTCCAAGATGATGAGCATCATGAGGAAAATGACCATGGTGAAGAGCATCATGAAAATGATGATTCTCATGGTGGTGATGAACATCACGAGGAAGCTGGTCATAATGATGAAGATCATAGCAGTGCTGGGCATGGTGATGATTCCCACAGTGAAGGTGGCCATGGTGGAGGGCATCACGCCGAAGTTACTTGGTTGAAGCGTTTTGGCATTGATTTGTGGATTAACCACATATACTTTTTTGGTATCGGCGTAATTGGTGTTTTCTTTTTTGCCATCCAATACGCAGCCAATGTTGGTTGGTCGTCACAGCTTAAGCGTGTATTTCTCAACTTCGGAAACTGGTTGCCTATTTCCTTCGTATTAGGCCTGGTTTTATTTTTCGTTTTCGGGCATGACATATTTCACTGGACCCATTCAGATCTTTATGTGAAGGGTGGAGCTGGCTATGATAAAATAATTGACGGAAAAGCTGGGTTTTTCTTTTGGCCTTTAGAAAAGGGTGGGCCTGTTCCATTCTTCTTTCTATTACGTTACATTTTGTTCTTTGGGGCATGGATCTTGATCATGCGCAAATTCTATGCGTTGAGCACCAAAGAGGATGAAATTGGAGGTGATGATTATTACTTCAAGATTCGTAAGTGGAGTGCCATATTCCTGGTGATTTTCGCTGTCTCTTCATCTACTTCAGCTTGGGATTGGATTCTATCCATTGACACGCATTGGTTCTCTACCATGTTTGGTTGGTACGTGTTTGCTAGCTGGTTTGTATCTGGCCTGGCTGCTATCACTTTCTTGGTTATTGCCCTGAAACAAGCAGGATATCTACCCAATGTGACTTCTGAACATTTACATGACTTGGGTAAATTCATGTTTGCCTTCTCTATTTTCTGGACTTACGTATGGTTCTCTCAATTCCTTTTGATCTACTACGCTAACATTCCAGAAGAGACCATCTATTTCGTAGAGCGTCTCCGTAGTGATCACTTCTCAAGCTACTTCTTTATCAATCTGATTTTGAACTTCTTCTTGCCATTCTTGATGCTAATGACACGTGATTCAAAGCGTCATTTGATGTTCTTACAGATTGTGGCAGTATTAATTATGGGTGGTCATTGGATAGACTTCTTCTTAATGATGACCCCAGGTACCTTGGGTGAATCTGGTAATATTGGATTTACCGAGTTGGGAACAATCCTGGTATTTGGTTCTGCATTCTTGTTTGTGGTACTCAATAGCTTGAAGAAGTTGCCATTAGTACCTAAAAATGACCCTATGTTGGTAGAAAGTCTACACCATCATACTTGATGATTGACTTTAGTGATGTTGGAAAACAATTGATATAAACAGCGAGATTGACTGATATGACACAGATTGCAATTTGGGGAGGAGCCCTTCTGCTACTGATCATCCTGCTGACTCTATTCCGCATTAGTCGGCTGGTAGCTGTAGTAAGTGAGGCAGATAAGAAGCGTGAAACCAATGCCAACAAAATCAATGCTGCATTGATGGTAGGTTTCATGGTTGTTGGGTTTGGAATTACCTTCTGGTATTCTTACAACTATTTTGGAGACTACACTTTACCTGTAGCCTCCGAACATGGTATTGAAACCGATAGGTTGTTTTGGATTACTATGGCTGTTACGGGATTTGTATTTGTAGTAACATCCATCTTGCTGTTCGTTTTTCCATATATGTACCAATTCCGGGAAAACAGAAAAGCACTCTTTTATCCACATAATAACCGTTTGGAGTTAATCTGGACTGTTATTCCCGCTATCGTATTGACTTTGCTAATCGGTAGTGGCCTAAAAACTTGGACAGATATCACAGATGCTCCATCACAGGATGCAGTAGAGTTCGAGTTGATGGGATATCAATTTGCCTGGCGGGCACGCTATGGTGGTGCTGATGGAGTTCTCGGGCCCTATAACTACCAATTGATTGATAAGGTGAATGAGTTCGGGTTAGACTTAACCCAGCAAGCTTCACTGGATGATTTTATGCCGCCTGAGGTACACGTACCTAAAGGACAAGAGGTAAACATCAAGATCAGGGCACGTGACGTACTTCATAGTGTGTTCATTCCACACATGCGTGTGAAAATGGATGCCGTGCCTGGTATGCCTACTAACTTTAAGTTCACTCCTACATTGACCACTGAAGAGATGCGGGCTGAGTTGGGTGATCCTGAGTTTAACTATGAGATTGCTTGTACTGAGGTGTGTGGCCGTGGTCACTTCTCAATGAGATTGATATTGGTAATTGACGAGCCCGAGGAGTATGAGGAGTGGTATGCTGCTCAAACGGAAAAAACTTTCTTGGATTTGAATCCAAGTTACATGGAGAAAGTACCGGAGAACTTGCGTGAAGTAGCGCTGATTTCTACTGGTGTGGAGCCTGAAGAGGTATCGGATGTTGTTGAATTGGAATCTACGCTAAATTAATTATAACCTATGGCAACCGCGAATGTAGCGTTGGCGCATGACGCAGCGCATGACGACCATCATCACGAGCACAAGGAAACGTTCTGGACAAAGTACGTTTTCAGCCAAGACCATAAAATGATCGCCAAGCAGTTCCTGATCACAGGAATGATTTGGGCGTTCATTGGTGGGTTGTTTTCTGTATTCTTTCGTTTACAATTAGGTTTTCCTAATGCTGACCTGATGTGGTTGAAACCCATCCTAGGTCGTTGGATTATCGAAACCAATGGGGTAGGGCAATTAGACCCTGAGTTTTACCTGGCTTTGGTTACTATGCATGGTACCATAATGGTATTCTTTGTATTGACCGCAGGTCTGAGTGGAACGTTCTCAAACTTTTTGATACCCCTTCAAATAGGTGCCCGTGATATGGCATCAGGGTTTATGAACATGTTATCATACTGGTTCTTTTTTGCTTCCAGTATTGTGATGTTCTCTTCCTTATTTATCGAAACGGGGCCTGCTTCTGGAGGTTGGGTAATTTATCCGCCTTTAAGTGCGCTCCCTCAAGCGGTAAACGGTTCCGGACTAGGAATGACTCTTTGGTTAGTTGCAATGGTGTTATTTATTGCTTCCACATTGCTGGGAGGTATTAACTACATCACCACCGTAATTAACCTACGGACCAAAGGATTGAGCTTTTCTCGACTTCCACTAACTGTATGGGCATTTTTCCTAACCGCAGTTATTGGCCTTCTTTCATTCCCCGTTCTCTTTTCTGCAGCACTTCTACTAGTATTTGACCGTAGCTTTGGAACCTCATTTTACCTATCCGAAATCTATATAGGTGGTGAAGCCTTGCCAAATGTTGGAGGTAGCCCAATCCTGTTCCAGCATTTGTTCTGGTTCTTAGGGCACCCTGAAGTATATATCGTACTTCTTCCTGCTTTGGGTATTACTTCGGAGATTATATCAACTAACTCTCGGAAGCCCATCTTTGGCTATCGTGCCATGATTGGTTCCATGTTAGGAATTGCCTTCCTGTCTTTTATTGTGTGGGCACACCACATGTTTGTTACAGGAATGAATCCGTTTTTAGGTTCAGTATTTATGTTGCTGACCCTGATTATTGCGGTACCATCGGCAATTAAGGCTTTTAACTATATCACCACCCTATGGAAAGGTAACATCGTATTTACGCCTGCTACCCTTTTCTCCATTGGTTTAGTATCCTTGTTTATCTCCGGTGGTTTGACGGGTATATTCCTGGGTAATTCTGCCATTGATATTCAATTGCATGACACCTACTTCGTGGTTGCCCACTTCCACTTAGTAATGGGTTCGGCATCTTTCTTTGGAATGATGGCGGGTGTTTACCATTGGTTCCCCAAGATGTACGGCCGAATGATGGATGCCCGATTAGGATACATCCATTTCTGGTTCACATTT
>JBCBHI010000362.1:0-5528 GCA_038525885.1 Bacteroidota bacterium | reverse complement strand
TTGAGTTTGCAAAAACTCATTGTCTGGTTTGTTAAATGGATTGTCACCCGCAAAGTTAGGTACATCCCGTGAGCGCTGGGCCAGGGCACTAGATAGACTCATGATACCCAACAGGGCTATCATGAACAGTCGATGGTAAAGCATCACCGTATGAGAATGGGTTTAGTTTCTGTATTTTGTACTGTAGCAAAATTCACCAAATAATTGCCGGGTACAACCCCCGCCAAAGACACCCGCTGCTCGTGCTTTCCGGCCGCGTAATCTCCTTGGTGCAAGGGCTTTACCATTTTGCCAGAGGTGTCTAGCAGAGACAGTGTCACGCTAGTCACCCCATTCACATGAAACCTCAAGATAATAGAATCTACCGCAGGGTTAGGGTAAGGGTCATCCAGACCGTACCGTTCCGAGATGAAATCCGTTCCGGTAACCTCCGAATCCATGTTGTATTCGTATAAGTCCAACGCCTCGTAGTTTCCTGCTCCATCCTCCCGTTCTCCGTCAAAGAAATTGCCGAAGAATATATTATCCTCAATCTCTTGCCGAGGCACCTCAAGCCAGTCACGCAGCAGCGTAGAAAACACCTGCCGGTAGTCAAATTGCATCTCCACGTTAGATAGGGTAAGGTCAGGTACTACCCCTTGCACGCCTGGTTTCACGTGCTTACCAAAGAGCATCATGGGGCCTCCGGTACCGTGGTCAGTACCAAAACTACCGTTGGAGGCAATCCTACGGCCAAACTCACTCATCGTCACGGTAAGTACCCGGTCTTCCAGTCCTCTGGCACGCAGGTCTGCCTGAAAAGCCTTCACGGCAGAGGCAATGTGGTACAGGCGCTGAGCGTGCCCTCCTAGCGTAGGGGCACCGTCCACCACTTGATCCGCATGCGTATCGAACCCACCTATTTTCACCAGAAACACCTTCGTGTTCACCCCTAAGCCGGGGCCTCCCCCTTCTAGAAGCCGGGAGATCAATTGGAACTGCCCGCTCAACCGGTTACGCGCATTGCTGAAAGGATAAGTTTCTGGGTAGACCACCGTAGGAGCAGCCGACTGCTGATACACTTCTACCAAACGTTCCGCGTAGTCCTCGCTCTTCTGCTCTAGGTTCAGAATCCACTCTACTTCCTTACCGTACCGGGTTTCCTGCATAAACTCCGGCGGTATCCCTTTCGCATCTATCGGCGTTTCGCCAAAGCCTTCCAGCGAGTCAATCAGATCCGCGAAACCTTGGGGGCTACTGCCTAGGGAGATTGAGGTAGGTATGTTGTCCTGCTGATGAAACAGCAGGCTCACCTCGTTGCCAATTTCCACCGCCAGCGGGTCTTTCATCTCCTCATTGGGGAAATCATCCGGGTATTGCAGAGGGGAGAACTCATAGTTGAGGTACCTACCCACCCAGCCAGAGGAATAATAATCGCGCGAACCGCCCCCCATAAACCAGATGTCGCGCCCACGAAAGTGTGAGCCGTTGTTCTGGTGGTAGCTCACGCCCTGCAACACTCCTACCCTACCCTGGTCATACAGGTCTTTCATGTCCTGCATATCCGGGTGCAGCCCCACTTGCGCCTCAGAGGGCAAAGTATTGTCCAGGGGAATTAGGGTCCGGTTACCATTCTTATAAGGTATCGCTATGTTGGGCCTACGGCTCCGGTACAGATCATAATTATGAATCGGGATCAGCGTATTCAGCCCATCATTACCCCCATGCATCTGCAAAATAACCAGCACCCGGTCATTGGTGCTTTGCGCAGCCAGTTGGGTAAGAGCTTTCTGCTGGGCCAGCAGCTTCACCGGTACACCCCCCAAAGCAAAGGGAGCGCCCATAGTGAGCGACATATTCTTGAGAAATTTTCTTCGGTTCATCCTTACGTGGCTATTTCAATTGATACTCGGGTGATTGCAGCATGGCGTTGAATAAGTCCTTCAGCTGACCAGACATCGTCCTGCGATCCGTCCCCTCGGTCCATCGTCGCGTCCAGGACTCTTCCGGATCCATATCTCCGGCACCCGCCAGGAAGGACACCAGGAAGTAATTCAACCGTTCCTCGGTAAGTTCGCCTTCCTCGCCAGTCCCTTCGGTGTTGGGTAAAAACAGTTCCGCCAGATGGCCCAATAGGGTACGGGCATCATTGCCTACCTCGGTCGGTACTTGAGCTTGTACCCACTCTAGTACCTCTATTCTCCGCATAGGCCGCATTTCCTCTTCCTCATTATCAAAATCATCCACCGAGGCCACCAGTTCCTGAATAAAATCATACCGCTCTGCCAGATAATTGGCACTAATCCAGTTTCGGTGAAAGAGGGGAAATTGGTGATAGCCAGGATACCCAGCTACCTCAAAAGGATCCAGGAAGGGCATCCCCATTTGGTCTAGGTGATTGAGCACCTCACTGGTAAAGCTATAAAAGGCCTCTGAGTCCGTTTGCGGATCACTAAACAAGTAGCCGTAAGTACGCAACGTTCCTATGGCCATGTCCATCGGCGATTTGATCAGCGAGCCTGTCATATCATCCGCAACCCCAGCCTCATCCCCAAAAAAGAATTGGCTGCTTATCAACACCTTAAGGGTAGGCACCAGCTTGAAATCATTGTCCCGCAGGATGCCCGAAAGCTCAGCAATGAGCGATTCATCTAGCTCAGGGGTGATTTCATGATGAACAAAGTACCGGTACAGACGGCGGCAAATATGGCGGGTGGTTTCCTCCTGCTCGTATATAGCATCAACCAGATCCGTAATCTCCTGCCGGGCACTTTCCGCAGTGGGTGGGTTGCTCGTAGGGGTGATAACTGCATTGCCCAGACGTTCGCTGAATACCTTCACCGTATTGTCATGCTGGGTCGCCGTGGTGCCCCCGCGCACTTGCCCTATCGGCAGGCCGGTGAGTTCATCCAGGTTATTCGTAAAGCTTCTATCCCAACTCCAGCCAGAAAGCGTGCGCGCTGCTGCCTGCACATCCTCTTCGGTAAAGGTACCGTAGTCACCATCCGGCAAGTCATCCGGTAGGTTCCCCTCCAGGCCCCGCCCAACTGAATACAGTTCCAGCAGCTCGCGAGCAAAGTTCTCATTCGGATTGCCACTCACATTCAAGTTGCCATCCAGAAAACGGAGCATGGCATTGTCTATGCAAACCCGTTCTGTAAGCGCTTTCAGGTGAAGAGTCTGCTCAGGCGCTTCAGGATCCTCCTGGTCGTCGCGCGCAAAAAACCGGAATAAGGCCAACTGATAATACAGGGCCCGGCTGTTGCTCACCACGGACTGCTTAGTGGTAAATAGGGTGTGATAGAAGAATACGAGGTTCTCCCTAACGGCATAGCCCAACGATACCTCGTCATCTATCCCGGCGGAGAGCATTTGGCCTAGCCACCACCCTTTTAGGTAGTTCTGCAAAGCTGAGTCACCGGAACCGACTCCTTCTACTGAGGCCTGGCCAATCCAGGTTTCCCCAGTAAGTGGGTCAATGGGAGGAAGCACCTCCGGGAGTTCTTCAGTAAACAATTCCTCAAGCGCCTCATCAATAGTTTTCTCAGCGAAGGACGCAATTTGTTGTGGGGTAGCACCAAAGGCTAACCTACGTAGCAAGTGGGCCGCCCGCTTATTTCCTAATGGCCCTTCGATAGGTTGCAAACTCATGAAGATGTGAATGAATACATTCAAAAAACGATCACAAAAGTCACAGCAACAAGAAGTGTAAGAAGTTTAAAAATATTATAGCCTTAGCGAAATATTGCTTTAAACATATATAGAGCTTTTTACCCTATTAGCCCTCAATTTGACCACTCAACTCCAGTTTTTGCCATCAACTTCTAATGTAAGGTCAAAATAATCCCTATTTCTTAAAGATTTTTCAAAAATTTTTCCGGGCACACAAGCCATTGATAATCAGCTATTTAATTTATCCCTTTTAAAATTCCCTAAACTTTTCTGCAGATTTTTTTTCGCTGAGGGTAGGGTATATCTACCCCTAAGAGTATTAGCCTATGAAAACACACAACGCCCACCCGGCCGGGTTTGTAGGATGCCAATCGCGAAACGGCACCACTGAATTTCCAAACATTAATCGAGTACGAATTCAAAAGCGAACTAATGAAAGCGATGAAAAATTTTGCCCTTTTGGGCTTGGTTGCGGTGATGGTAACAGTAGCAGCTTGTGATCCCTCTACCAACATTTTAAACCCTGATTCTACCTCCAGCCGGAACGGTGCCCTTTCAATCACTGATATTTTTACCCGTGTGCGGACTATGGGTCTGAATAGCCGGGGTGGCTTCGGTGACTTTTTTAACCGCGGGGCCATGATGGACCGTGTACAGCACAACCAGTTTCAAGCACGCGGTGCTGAGGACAGCGATACTACCCACTGCGACGAGGATTATGAGGAGGACTGGGAAACCTGTGCTACCATCACTGAGACCATGAATGAGGATGGCTCCTACACGTTCATTATTGATTGGGGAGAAGAAGGGTGTTATGAGGACGAAGAAGGTGAGAAGCTATTTGGCAAAATTGAGGAAACCATCTACGAAGACGAGAACGGTACCTTTAGCGCTACCATCACCTATACCAACTTTGGCGGTGAAGGCTGGGTAATTAACGGCACTGAGACCTGGAGTGGTACGGAGACTTTCTCTGAAGATGGCAGCGAGTGGGGCTCCTTCGAGTTTAGCGAAGACATCACTATAGAAGAAGAAGGCGAAACTTTCACCATAGTAGGTTCAGGCAAAGAAACTTGGAACAACGACGGTTTCACCATCGACAATGCTAAGTATACCTACACCGTAGATGGTCCTGAAGGCAACGAAGTATTCTCCTCTGAAGTAACCGCTCCCTTGTTCTACAGCTTTGCTTGCGAGGAGCAAGGTGACATCTGGGTATTCGTAAGCGGAACCGAGGTAGAGTCATGGAACGATGGTAGCATCACTATCGACTATGGTGACGGTACCTGCGACAACATCATCACCGTAACGGAAGGTGACGAAACCATCACCATTGACCTGGATGAAGAGTGGGAAGATGACGAAGAAGACTCTGAAGACAATGATGATTCTGACGGATAATGTAATCCAATCCTTTTCTGAGTAAAGCGAAAGGCTGATCCATTGGGTCAGCCCTTCTTTTTTTAAGGCCTTTTCCAGCCATATGGGCCAACAAACGGTGAGCTAAGAACTATATTTTACAATGTAAGATCTTACCACCTTTTCAATAAGGCACACAACCCCCATCCCTATTTCCAGCTACCGATCAAGGATTGACCAGGACACAGGGGTGTAATATTCTTCCTTATCGAAGATTTTTTTGGTTTTAACGAATCACGTAAGGTATTCGCAAAAAAGGAGGCATCCTTTTCTCAATATTAGCCGTTAATACTAATGCAATCACGGTAATTTTATTAGCATACGCTAGAAATTACATGACAATTCAACCGATTGTCTCGCAGGAACAAGGCGAGTTTTATTATAGATCTTCTTCATGGTTTGGGTAAGAAAAAACCCTGGTCAGTGACCAGGGATTTTATTATGTGTGGTGTCATGAA